>DASYBP010000160.1:0-3003 GCA_036500715.1 Rhodopila sp. | reverse complement strand
GCCAACGCCGCCGGCCTCACCTTCCGCACACTGTCCGGCAGCGAGATCACCGAGAAGCACTGGGATGCCTTCTTCGCATTCTACCACGCGACGGTGGATCGCAAATGGGGGTCGGCCTACCTCACGCGGTCGTTCTTCTCGCTTCTGGGACAACGCTTGGGCGACAGGGTGGTGCTGATGTACGCCGAGAACGCCGGCAAACCGGTCGCCGGCGCGCTGAACCTCGTCGGCGATGAGGCGCTGTACGGCCGGAACTGGGGCTGCCGCGGCGACTGGCCGTTCCTGCACTTCGAACTGTGCTACTATCGCGCCATTGACTGGGCCATCACCCATGGATTGAAGCGGGTCGAGGCCGGGGCGCAGGGCCGCCACAAGATCCAGCGGGGATACCTGCCGAAGCCCACCTACTCCGCCCACTGGATCACCCACGTCGGATTGCGCCGGGCGGTGGCCAATTTCCTGACCGACGAGCGCGCCGGGATCGAGGCGGAAATGGCGGCGCTCGCCGAGGAGTCGCCATTCCGTAACGGTGATGATTGATCAGCGATCCGCCTGACCCCGATCCGCCGCGCTGGCGAAACGGGCCTTGCCCGCCAACCGCCCTGCCCGTATATCCCCGGTCGGAAGGGTCCGTTGGCCGAGTGGTGAGGCACCAGACTGCAAATCTGTGAACGGCGGTTCGATTCCGCCACGGACCTCCACCACCCCGCCTGGTACCCCAGGGCCCCCAATGCCCCAGGCACCCGCTCAGCCAGACGCGTGACGGCTGAGGATGATGGTGGCGTGGTAGTTCAGGATGCCGCCATTGGCGCTGACCAGCACATAGTCGTTGCTCGGAACCTGGCGGGGACCGCCCTGCCCCCGCGCCTGAACAACCGCCTCGGACAGCGGCGTAAAGCCCCACATGTAATAGCCGGACAACTGGCCGCCGCCGGTGTTGGTCGGCAGCGCTCCGCCGGGACCCAGCTTGCCGTCGGCAACGAACGGACCGCCCTCGCCTTTCGCGCAGAAGCCGTAGTCTTCCAGTGTGACCAGCACAGTGTAGGTGTAGCAGTCATAGAGCTGGCAGGTGCCGATGTCGTCGCGCGTGATACCGGCCATGCGAAAGGCGATCTCGGCCGACCGTTTCGCTCCGGTCTCGACGCCGGGATGGCGGTCGGTGCGCAGATTATCGCCGGGGGCGCATTGTGCGTAGCCGAGCACGTGGACCGGCGGTTGTTTCAGGTCGCGAGATCGTTTGGCCGAAGTGACGATAACCGCGACGGCACCGTTGGAAACCAGGCAGCAATCCAACAGCCGCAGCGGTTCGGCGATGAAGCGGGAATTCTGGTGGTCTGGCAGCGTCATTGGCGTCTGCATCTGCGCCCAGGGGCTGAGTTGGGCCCACTTGCGCTGGCCGACGGCGATGATGCCGAACTGTTCGGCCGTCGTGCCATACAGGTGCATATGCCGGCGAGCGGCCATGGCGTATTCGGGATTGGCACCGAAATTGCCGTAGGCCGCGCGCAGGCCGACCATGCCGGCGAGCGGAAAGCGGTGCGGGCCGGCATACGACTGGCCGGCCCCGCGCGTGGGCGACAGCGGCGCATCGGCGTAGACGAGGACTATGGTTTTTGCGAGGCCCTCGCGAATCGCCATGCAGGCGTACTGCATCATGCTGCCGGCGGTCGAGCCGTAGGCGCTCATGACGTTGACGAGCGTCAGGTTCTCGAAACCGAGGGTCATCTGGGTGCGGACGTCCATGTCGCCAGGGATGTTGGCGTTGATCAGCAGACCGTCGACATCGCGTTTCGTCAGGCCGGCGTCATCGAGCGCGAGGGCGATCGCTTCGGCGGCGAAATCGACGGACCGGCGGCCGTAGATCTTGCCCATCTTCGTCACGCCCAGGCCAACGATGGCTCCCTTGGGTGGGTTGGGCATTGGTGTCCTCCTGGGTCAGCCGACGGCGGGCCGGAATTTGGGCAGGCGGACGTTTTCGCCGACCTCCTCGAACACCACCTGGAGCGGCATGCCGATGCGCAGCGCGTCGTTGGCGACGCCGACGACGTTGGAAGTCATTCGCACGCCCTCGGCCAGATCGATCTGGCAGACGTTATAGGGGACCTCGGACGCGAAGGCTGGGTTCATGACCTGATGCATGATGGTGAACGTGTAGAGGCTACCGCGCCCGCTGGCCTGGCGCCACGCCAATTTGGCGGCGAAGCAATGCGGGCAGCGTTCACGGACCGGAAAGCTCCAGCGGTCGCAGGCGGTGCAGTGTTGCAGCATGAGTTTTCCGTCGCGTGCGCCGTCAAAGAACGGGGCGCTGATCTCGTCCGGAACGGGGACGGGTTTGCTGGTCTGCGACATGGATGTTCACTCCTAAAGCAGGAAGCTAGCGAGGGGTTTCGGAGGTGGCAACGCCTGGCCGGACGGCGCCATCAGCGGTCAGTGCGACCGGACGGCCAGCATCAGGCCGCTGCTCCAGGCAAGGCTGACGATGCAAAAGTCCGGGCGGCTGGCCAAAGCCGACATCAGTTGTGGAACCTTCTGGGCGTGGCCCTCCGGCCAGTTTGCCTGCGGCAGCATATCGTCGATGACATAGATCCCGCCGGGTCGCAGCAGCGCCAGGGCCTCATCCAGGTATCCGTATTTGCCTGGCATCGAATCGGCGAAGACCAGGTCAAAGGACCTTGGGTTTTGCTGATGGAGAAAGCCGGCGGCGTCCGCCGTCACAAGTTGCAGCCGTGGATCACCCCCAAGGAACTCGCGAGCGACGGCTTGCGACCTTGGGTCAATATCAACGCTCGTCAATCGAGCGTTCCGATCCATCCCGTCGAGCAGCCAGGCGGTGGCGAGTCCGGTTCCGGTTCCCACTTCCAGGAACCGGCCACCGGGCTTCGCCGCGGCCAGCGCCCGAAGCATTGCCCCGGTTCTGGGTTCGGATGGCATCGAAAACCCGAGGTTGGCGGTCTGCTCGAGAATCGCCGCCAGCGTCTCGGGAGGGTTCAGATGGGCAAGGTC
>DASYBP010000159.1:0-1731 GCA_036500715.1 Rhodopila sp. | reverse complement strand
GCGCGATCACCCGCTCCTCATCCGTTGGAATGACAAAGGCCGGCAAGCGACTTGCCGCCCCGGTGATGCGCCCGACACCCTTGGCATTCGCCGCCTGGCCCAGGGCGAATCCCAGCCACGCCAGCCGCGCCAGCACACGCGCGCGGATCGGAACGCTGTGCTCGCCGATGCCGGCGGTGAACACGAACCCGTCGATCCCGCCCATGCTGACCGCCAGCGCGCCGGCGGTGCGGGCGGTGTGATAGACAAAGTATTCGACAGCCAGTTTCGCCAGCGGCGCCTCGCTCGCCAGCAGCACCCGGATGTCGTTGGATAGCCCGGACAGTCCCTGCAACCCGCAATCATGGTAGAGAAAATGCTCCACCTGATCGACCGTCCAACCCTTCTGCTGCAGCAGCCAGAGAATCACCCCGGAGTCCAGCGACCCGGACCGCGTCCCCATCGGCAGCCCGTCGAGCGCGGTGAAGCCCATCGAGGAGTCCACACTGTGTCCATCGACCAAGGCACACATCGACGCGCCTGACCCCAGATGCGCAACCACAACGCGGCCCGCGGCGATCTCAGGAGCCTGAACCTGCATCGCCCCGGCGATGTACTGATACGACAGCCCGTGAAAGCCGTAGCGGCGCACGCCCTGCCGATACAGCGCATCAGGGATGGCGAACCGGTCGGCCACCGCCGGATGGCCGCGGTGAAACGCGGTGTCGAAACATGCGACCTGCGGCACGCCGGGAAACCGCCGGCGCAACCCCTTCAGCACATCGAGCGCGGGCGGATTATGCAGCGGCGCCAGCGGCGACACCGCTTCGATCTGTGCCAGCATGGCGTCATCCACCATGACGGCATGGTTCAGGTCAGGACCGCCATGCACGATGCGATGGCCGAACGCCGCGATGGTGCCAGTCAGCGGGCCATCCGGCAGCGCGGCCAAAGCCTCCATCGCGGCATGCGGATCCGCCGCCGTCACCGGGATCGACTTGCCCGCCATGGTCAGCCTGGCCGACCCGCCGATCCCCTCGACCTCGCCCGACAGCAGTGCAGGCGCCTCCCGCGTCAAGGTGTAGACGGCGAATTTCAGGCTGGAGGAGCCGGTGTTGAGCACGACAATGCGGCGAGCGGTCCCAGACTCGGCAACACTCACGGCAACACTCCTCTTGGCCTTTCCGGCCGGCACCGTACATGCTGACATCATACCGCGTCATCAGCCCCGTCGAAACGCCTCACTGACACGCTCCCGCGGCAAAACGCTCATGAGGGAAATGCCCATGACCACCACCAAGTTCGGCCTCGCCCAGCCCGTCCGTCGTGTGGAGGACCCCAGGTTGCTGAAGGGTGCCGGCCGCTATACCGATGACATCGTGCTTCCCGGCATGCTGTTCGGCGTCGTGCTGCGCAGCCCACACGCGGCAGCTTCCATCACCCGATTGGACACTACCGCCGCGGCGAAACTGCCCGGCGTTGCCGGCATCTACACGGCCGCGGACTTGAAGGCCGACGGCATCAACCCGCTGCCCTGCGCGACACTGGTGGAAAACCGTGACGGCTCGCCGCAGGCCGCGCCGCCGCATCCGGTGCTAGCCGAGGGCGCGGTGCGCCATGTCGGCTACCCGGTCGCCTTCATCGTGGCCGACACCATCAAGCAGGCCCGTGACGCCGCCGAAGCCATTGAGGTCGACTACGACATTCGCCCCAGCATCACCGACCTATCCGCCGCGATGGACAAGGACGGCG
>DASYBP010000158.1:0-6586 GCA_036500715.1 Rhodopila sp. | reverse complement strand
AGCGAACCGCTTGGCGCCGGCGCCGACGGCAAGCCTGTCTATTTGAAAGACATCTGGCCGACGAACAAGGAAATCGCCGACGTCGTCGCGGCGTCGCTGTCGCGCGACCAGTTCCTTAAGCGTTACGGCGAAGTGTTCAAGGGCCCCAGGCAGTGGCAGGCGATCGAGGTCGAAGGCGACAATGCCACCTACCGATGGTCCGACAGTTCCACCTATGTGAAGAACCCGCCCTACTTCGAGGGCATCACGATGGACCCTGCGCCGGTCGGCAATATCACCGGGGCGCGAATTCTGGCGGAACTTGGCGACAGCATCACCACCGACCACATCAGCCCGGCCGGCTCGATCAGGAAAGCGTCACCGGCCGGCGAGTACCTGGTGGAACGCCAGGTTACCCAGGCCAACTTCAACAGCTACGGCGCGCGGCGCGGCAATCATGAGATCATGATGCGCGGCACGTTCGCAAATATCCGTATCCGCAACGAGATGCTGAAGAACGTCGAAGGCGGGATGACCAAACACCTGCCGGACGGCCAGGAAATGCCGATCTACGACGCGGCCATGAAGTACCAGGCCGAAGGTATTCCGCTGGTGATCTTCGGTGGCAAGGAATACGGCACCGGATCGTCGCGCGACTGGGCCGCAAAAGGGACCATGCTGCTGGGTGTCAAAGCCGTTATCGTCGAAAGCTTTGAGCGTATCCACCGCTCCAACCTTGTTGGCATGGGCGTGCTGCCGCTGGTCTTCAAGGATGGTGCGGACCGCAAGTCCCTGGGCATCACCGGCGAGGAAATTATCGACGTCACCGGCCTTGATACCATTACGCCGCGAATGGACCTATCTCTGGTCATCCATCGCCCCAATGGCAAGGTCGATACTGTGCCGGTTACCTGCCGGATCGATACGGTTGACGAGGTCGCCTACTTCCTGCACGGCGGCATTCTGCAATACGTGCTGCGCGGCATGGCCAAAGCCGCCTGATCGGCAGCGGCCGGTCTTTATCAAGCCGCTTGACGAAGCCTCCAGTGCGCATACTATGCGCATTGGAGGTGACTATGGGTTTTGATCTAGCGGCGTCAAAGCGCCGGGTTAATTTGACGTTGAACGAAGACCTTGTGCGGCGAGCACGTGGCTTCACACCAAATCTGTCGGAAACCGTCGAAAACCTTCTGACCACCTTCGTCGCCGAGGCCGAGGGGAAGGACGCTGCCCTGCAGCGGCAGATAGATGACCATATCGCGGCAAACACTGCGTTTGTCGCCAGACACGGCAGTCTCGCTGACGAGTTTGATACACTCTGATGACGGACCAGCTCAGCGTACACCGGAATCCGGGCCGAAACGCCCGAGCGACACCGTTCGTTGTGATCGTCCAGTCGAACCGTTTTAGGAATGCGTCAAGACGCGTCGTCGTACCGCTCCTGGCTGCGGAGGAGTTCGGGCCTTTTGATAGCGATGTCGGCCCGCACTTTATGGTCGACGGCAGAGAGGTTGTTCTGACGCCGCTTCAAATCACTAACGTTCCTAACAACGCTCTCGGTCCCTCGGTCGGCTCGCTTTCTGCTGAAGAGGTCCGCATCACGAGAGCCTTGGACGCTCTGTTAAGCTGCGCCTGGCGTTGATGTTTCGTTTACGGAAGGGCCGGCCGACGCCCTACCAAACGGGCATCCGCCGTGCGCCGGCCCGCAGATCCGCCCTCCCGCCCCGCTGCACAACCCAGGTCCATGTTCAATCGCCCGACGCGCCACCCCGGCCAGTGAGGCAATGAAGCCGGCGTCAGCATTCTGTGTTGGCACCCGGAAATACCCCGGCACTCCAAGCTTCTCCGCCAGACCCCGATACTCGACATCCAATTCCACCAGTGTCTCGGTATGCTCCGATACGAAGGCAATCGGCACGACCAGCACCGCCGTCCTGTCCTCCGCCGCCCGCTCGATTTCTTGCTCGGTGCTCGGCTCGATCCATTTCTGCGGCGTCGCCCGCGACTGGTAGCAGACGCGGTAATCCACCGGCTCGCCCAACGCGGCCAGCACAGCCGCGACCGTCTGTTCCACCTGCCACTGGTACGGGTCGCCGCGCCGGATGATCACCTCCGGCAATCCATGCGCCGAAAACAGCACCCGTAGCGGCACCGTCGGATCCAGTGCCGCCCGCTCGCGTTGGTATCGCGCCTTCACCAGCGCCGCCGTCGCCGCAGTATAGGCCGTGTCCACCGGATAGCAACACACAGTCGTCGTATCCGCCGCCAGCCCGACCCGCATAGCCGCCTGCCGCCACGCGGTCACCGAACTGCCTGTCGTCGTCGTCGAGTATTGTGGATACAGCGGCAGCAGCACCACTTCGTCCGGCCCCCAGGCTCTCACCGCCTGTGCCGCTTCCAGGCTGAACGGATGCCAGTAACGCATGGCGATAAAGCACCTGGCCTGCATCTCCGGCAAAGCCCGCTCCAACGCGGCGGCCTGCTGCCTGGTCAGCCCCAGCAGCGGCGACTTCCCGCCCAGCAGCGCGTAGTTGGCGGTGGCCGGCGCCACGCGTGCCCGAGCGATCATGCGCGCCAGGATCGGCCGAACGAAGAAGGGTACTCGCAGGATCGCGGGGTCGAGGAACAGATTGCGCAGAAACGGCTTGATGGCCTCAGGCCGGTCCGGCCCTCCCATGTTGAACAGAACAATCGCAACTTTTCGCCGATTTGCCGCCGTGGCGCCCGCGACTGGCGGCAGGGCCGCTGGTTCGGCCTGGCCGCTACCCGGCACGCACCAACTCCAGCAGCGCCGTCACGTGCTCCGGCGGTGTCTGCGGCACGATCCCGTGCCCCAGGTTGAAGATGAATGGCCGCCCGCGCATCGCCGCCAGGATCGCCGCCACCTCCGCCGCCATCGCTGATCCGCCGGCAGCAACCGCAAGAGGATCGAGGTTCCCCTGAACCGCCACATGCGCCGGCACCATCGACGCCACCAGCGCGATATCACTGCCGGTATCGACGCCGATAGCATCGACCCCGGTCGCCGCGTAGTCCCGCGCCATCACCCCGGCGAGCCGGGGAAATCCGATCACTGGGACGGCAGGATGGCGCGCCTTCAGCTCCGAGACGATCCGCCGCGCCGGCGCCACGCAGTGGGCGCGGAACAACGACGGCGATAAGACGCCCGCCCAGGAGTCGAACATCATCAATGCCTCAGCTCCAGCGGCCACCTGAGCTGACAAATAGCCGATCGACGCCCCAGTCAACACGTCCATCAGCCGCTGGAACAGTGCCGGCTGTGCATAGGCCATCTCGCGCACGTTGGAAAAGTCTTTTGAGCCGCCGCCCTCGATCATGTAACAGGCGACGGTGAACGGCGCGCCGGCGAACCCGATCAGCGCGGTCGTGTCAGAGCCCTCGTTCAACAGGGCGGCCCGCACCAGTCGCACCGTCTCCATGATCGGCTCGACCCGACCGGCCACCCGCCCCGGATCCAGCGCCGCAACGGCGGCCGCGTCGCGCAGCCTCGGCAGCACTGGCCCCTCGCCTTCCCTGAATTCCAGTCCGTACCCCAGGGCCCAGGGCAGCATCAGGATGTCGCTGAACAGGATCGCCGCGTCAAAGCCATAGCGCCGGATCGGCTGTAGCGTGACCTCGGCCGCCAGCTTCGGCGTCGTGCAGAGCGTGACAAAATCGCGCGCCGTGGCGCGTACTGCCCGGTATTCCGGCAAATAGCGCCCCGCCTGGCGCATGAGCCACACCGGGGGCGGCCATACCGCCTCGCCCCTCAAGGTCCGTAGCAACGGTTTCATGGGATGGTCCATTTACCTGAAGTAGGCCTATGGGGCCTGTCTCCAAGCTATGGACCCAGCCGTCAAGCGACGAACGCAGGCTGCCGCGTGCCGGCCGACGACGACCCCAGGTTTCGGCACGCCGCCATCGTCCGCAGCGAAGCGGCCGCTTTCGCCATCGGTCCCGACCAGTCGTCCGGTTGATCCTGCCGGAAGATCGTCAGCCCCGGATACCACGGGCTGTCCGATCTTCCGCTCAGCCATCGCCAGCACCCATCGTAGCGATCCAGCAGAAAGACCGGTTTTCTTACCAGGCCGGCCAGATGCACAACCGAGGTGTCAACGCTGACGACCACGTCGAGGCCGGCAATGATCGCCGCAGTGTCGGCGAAATCGCTGGCGTCGGGCATCGGATCGGTCATCGCCACGCCCAGGGCACGCGCCTGCCGGGCCGCCGGCCCAGCCTGCAGGCTGACGAACGAGACGCCTGGCGCGCCAAAGAGCGGCGCAAATGTCGCCAGACCGGCGCTGCGGCGGCGGTCCACCGTCGCAAAACCGGGCAAAGTCGGCCTCGCCTGTCCTGCCCATACCAAGCCGACCCGCAAACCGCCACGCGGAAGGCGACCAGCCCACTGCCGCACCAGTGTCGCGTCGGAAACCAGCAGCGGCACCGGAGGAATCGTGTCGACGTTCGTCCCAAACACCCGCGGCAGGCTGAACATCGGGCAGACAAAATCGTGAGATGGAAGGCGACCGCAGTCGGTCTCGACCGCGGCAACGCCCGGAACTCTGTGCATTATTCGTTCCAGTGCCGGCGGCACGCAAGCGACCACGGTTGCACCCCGGTCGGCCAGCAGCGGGAGGTAGCGCAGAAACTGCAGGGTGTCGCCGAACCCGTCCTCGTGCAGGGCCATGACGGTCACGCCGGTCAGCCGCTGACCGGCGGCCAGCGACGGCATCAGTCTTCCGCGATCGATCGGCGGCGCGTCCGTCAGTGCCAGGCGCGATTCGTAGTCTCGCCAGGCCGCCTCCCACTGTCCCATTTTCAGCAGGGTGACCGCCCGGTTGACCCGAAAACGGTGATTGGCGGGCGTGCTGGCCACCGCGTGGTCATGCGCGGCGACGGCTTCCGCAAACCGTCCCTCGACTTTCAGCATCATCCCAAGATTCGACCAACTTGCCGCAGCCGCCGGATCCATCGCGACGGCGTGGTCGAAGCAGGCGATCGCGGCGAGGAAATGGCCAAGCTCCGCCTGGATCAAACCCATCAGGTGGTAGCCGGCTGCGCTGTCCGGCGCGCCGGCCAGAACCGTTTCCGCCTCCGCCACCTGCCCCGCCTCGAGCAGGAAGGTCGCGAAATCCAGCCGCAGCCTGTCGTCATCTGGCGCCAGCCGCAAGCACGCCCGGAATTGCCGAGTGATCAGTGCCCGCGGCAGCGGCGGCGTAAGCGCGGCAAGCTCGAGACACGGATGATCGGCCCCCGGCCGTTCCGCCGCGACCCTGACCATGACTGGGGCCGCTCGGATGTCTTCTCCCATTGCCGCGATGGCCAGCCCCATCAGCAGCGCGGCATGCGGATCGTCCGGATCGTTCATCACCGCGGCTTTTGCGACTATTTCTGCTTGCTGCCACGCGCCGAGTGAAAGGTGCTGCAACGCGGCCGCTAGCCGGTCGGGTGGCGCCATCACCGAGCCTCCTTGGAAAGCGCCAAACTGCCAGGGAAAGGTTAAGGAAGGGTTAGCGCACCCGTCCGCCCCCGCAGGAAGCTCTGGCTGCGAAACTGAGATCGGCCGTTACTATTCTGCCGCCTCGATGACGGAACCCGGGCCTCTGTAGAGGTGCGGCCAGCGGCGCCTGACCAGCGGGCCCTTGTCGTCGTACGCCAGGCAGGTGTTGAGTATCTTGTTTCCACCGCCCCATTTCTCGGTGATCCGCGTATCGAGCGCATCGCTGCCGCGCGGTTCGTCCCGCGCCGCCTCTCGCCGAGCCCTGGCGGGGTTGATGGTCTGAAAGGCGGTGGTCGCCATTTGCTGGAGCAATTCACGCAAATGCGTGCAGCCGGCCGTCCCGCCGACTCTATGCGCCGCCTCCCGCAGAAAGCCCGGCTTGATCTGCAGGCCAACCAGCCGGGCAAAGTTCGGAGCGGCGGCCGGACAGATCGCGTACGGGGTCTTGTCGCTGACCGCCTCGACCGCGAGGATGTGCATTTTATCACTGACTGTCAGGCGCAACCACATATCATGCACCGGGTCGCCGGCCTCGATGTAGCCGCGATCAAAATTCGACTGGCCAACACTTTTAATGTCTGTCAGGTGGGCTTCGATGTCATACTGTCCGTCGGTCCGGCGATACCCATTTATTTCAATAGCGCGAGTATGCAGGCGTTCGCGCTTGGTGGGCTGGCTCAACGGCATGCCGGACTCCCAAGGTCACAGATGAATATTGCGGTGCAACATCGCATATGCCACGGGCGATAGCGGATGCAAAGCGCGCGACAGGGCATGACTGCCCCGCGCCCGCTTGTTCTCCGCGGGATTAATGGATGTTCATGTGGTTCCGCGCTTATTGACGGCACGGCCAATCGGCGCATCTTGCTCGGCGCGACGGCGTAACAGAGTTGATGCATATCAATCGTTTGCCGTAATCGACCTGCGAAAAGGGCTGACCAGTTTTTTAGTAGAACGGCGAGCTGAGGACTTCCGAAGAATGAATGGTTTCAAAGAGCATTGCCGGCGGTCCCTTGAGGCAATCCGCGGGCAAGGCCGCTACCGGATCTTCACGCCGCTGCACAAGCGCGCTGACGGTTTCCCATACTATTTGCGTCCCGACGGGTC
>DASYBP010000157.1:0-2025 GCA_036500715.1 Rhodopila sp. | reverse complement strand
GATCAATGGGGTGACGGTCACCGTCAAGGTGGCGCATGTCCGACTGTGCCACAGCCGCATGCTGTTCGTGCGCGCCTATCCGCGCGAGACCCAGGAGATGGTTTTCGACGCGCACAACCGCGCCTTCGCCTTCTTCAGAGGAACCTGCACGCGCGGCATCTACGACAACATGAAGACGGCGGTCGAAACCGTGTTCATCGGCAAAGATCGCCTGTTCAACCGCCGCTTTCTGCGGATGTGTGGTCATTACCTGGTCGAGCCGACTGCCTGCACGCCGGCTTCGGGCTGGGAGAAGGGCCAAGTCGAGAACCAGGTCGGGGTGGTGCGCGAGCGTTTCTTTACGCCGCGGCTGCGGATGGCGAGCTATGAGGAGCTGAATGCCTGGCTGCTCGACCGCTGCGTTGCCTACGCCAAGGCGCATCGGCATCCCGAGCTGGCCGATTGCACGATCTGGCAGGCCCTCGAAGCTGAGCGCCCGCAGCTGGTGCCGATCGGCACTCCATTCGACGGGTTCCATGCGACGCAGGCGTCGGTCTCGAAGACCTGCCTGGTGCGGTTCGACAGCAACAAGTACTCGGTTGCCGCCGGCGCCATCGGCCGGCCGGTCGAGATCCAGGCTTACGCCGATCGCATCGTCATCCGCCAGGACGGCACGACCGTCGGCGAGCATCAGCGCCGCTTTGGCCGGGGCGAGACGATCTACGACCCGTGGCATTACGTGCCGGTGCTCGCCAGGAAGCCCGGCGCGCTCAGGAACGGCGCCCCGTTCAAGGACTGGCCATTGCCCGCCGGCCTGGAGCGGGTGCGACGCAGGCTGAAGGGCTCGGACGACGGCGACCGCCAGATGGTCAAGGTTCTGTCGGCGGTGCTGACCGATGGCTTGACGGCCGTGGAGGCGGCCTGCGCCGAAGCGCTCGCCGACGGCGTCCATTCCGCCGACGTTGTCCTCAATATCCTGGCGCGCCAGCGCGATCCCGGACCGTCGGCGACAATCTGGACCCCAGAGGCACTGCGGCTCCGGCACGCGCCGATGGCCGATTGCGCCCGCTACGACAGTCTGCGCAGAGCGTCGTGATGGAACGCACCGACGTTCTCGAGCTGATGTCGACGCTCAAGCTCTATGGCATGCGCGCGGCCTACGACGAGGTGATGACCAACGGCATCAAGCGCCGGCACGAGCCGCCGCGCATCATCGGCGACCTGCTCGCCGCTGAGATCGCCGAGAAGCAGGCGCGCTCGATTAAATACCAGCTGACTATCGCCAAGCTGCCGCTGGCCAAGAGCCTGCCCCGGCGCAGGCCGGGGACATCGATGACTTCGACTTTACCGGCACGCCGACCAACGAGGCGCTGATCCGCGACCTGGCGAGGGGCGCCTTTCTCGCCGAGCAGCGCAACGCCGTGCTGGTTGGCGGAACCGGCACCGGCAAGTCGCATCTCGCCATAGCCATTGCCCGGGCTTGCATCCGCGGCGGCGCCCGAGGCCGTTTCTACACCGTCGTCGACCTCGTCAACCGGCTGGAGGGCGAAGCCCGCGCCGGCCGCCAGGCCCGCCTCGCCGAATATCTCACCCGCATGGACTTCGTCGTGCTCGACGAACTCGGCTATCTGCCTTTCGCCCAGACCGGCGGCCAGCTGCTGTTTCATCTGATCAGCCGGCTCTACGAGCGAACCTCTGTCGTCGTCACGACCAACCTCGCTTTCGGCGAATGGCCCAGCGTCTTTGGCGACGCCAAGATGACCACGGCGCTGCTCGATCGACTGACCCATCACTGCGAAATCATCGAAACCGGCAACGAGAGCTGGCGCTTTAAACACCGCGCCTGAACAGCTGTACCACCCCGGCTTGCCCCGGTGGGCAAACAGGCCCCTCCCACGCGCGCCGCTCCGTCGCTCGCATAGGCACTGCGCGACGCGCGCGGGGCCCTCCTGTTCGCTACCGGGACAAGCCTGAACCAATGCCAAAGGAGGGGTCAATTTTGAACGCCGATCTGGAGTGCGCCCCTTGGGGTGGACAAAGTCAGGC
>DASYBP010000156.1:0-14223 GCA_036500715.1 Rhodopila sp. | reverse complement strand
GCTTGCGTGCCAGCGCCACTTTGGCCTTGCGCATCCCCGCGCGCCGGGCCACCGCCAAGGCCCACCGCCGCAGAGGCGAGTCCCCAGCCAAGCGCTCCAGAATTGCGTTGGCGGCTTCGTAAAGCGCGGTGCGCACCATCGTATCGCCAGCCTTCGAGATCCGCCCAGTTACGTCCGTCTCTCCGGACTGGTATCGTCTTGGAGTCAGTCCGAACAGCGGTCCCACACTCTTGGACGATTTGAACCGGCTGGGATCGTCGATCGCCGCGGCATAGGTCAGCGCGACGATCGATCCGACGCCGGGCGCCGTCGTCAGCAGCCGCGCCCGCTTGTCGGCCCGGGCCGCCCGGTGGGCCTGGTTGTCCAGTCTCTTGAATTGCTCCGCCAGCACCGTGCGGGCTCGCAACAACGCATCGCTGACCGCCAGCAACGTCGGATGCTCCGCCACCAGGCTTCCGACCCGGCTCTCGAAGGTCTTCGCTGTGGTCCTACCAACCTTCAGCCCGAACCCTCGCAGGATGCCGCGCAGGCTCATTTCGATGTCGTGCAGCTTGATCTGCAATAGTTTCCGAGCCCCCAGCACGGCACGGGTTTCCTGCGCCGCCAGCGATTTGCAATGCACTGGGCGGAACCACCCGAGGCGCATCAACTGGGCGATGCCGCGGGCATCCTTGCGATCGGTCTTCACCGGCATGATCTTGAAGGCGGTGCGCACATGACGGGTTTCGAGCAGCTCTACGGGCAACCCGGCCTGCTTCATGCCAGCATAAAGCCATTGCGACAGCGGTCCCGCTTCCAGGCCTATCCGCACGATCTCCAAACGTAGATTTTTCAGCCACGCTGTCAGAGCCTCAGGCTCACTGGCGATCTTGGCTTCGCGCACGACACGCCCGGTGGCGTCCACAACGCAAAGGCTTGAACTTTCCAGCGATACGTCGATTCCGGCATAGTAATCCATGGTCGTCCCTTCGGTGATGCTTGGAGCAGGCACCGCCTGACTCCGGTTAAACACACCATCACTCTGAGGGGCGGCCACATTCACCGCCAAGGCCTGGCGGCCGCCCGTTACTCCATCTAAATCGGGGGGCGACACGGGCGCGCCCTCCGTTTGGATCGGACAGGCCGCGTGAACGCCCGCATGTTGTGATTGTCGCGTAACCTGCGCGACCGTAGGGCCGTCGCACGCTACGCCGGGCTCACCGGCGCACCCGACGAAAGCGGATCCAAGCGCCGCGAAAAAGGCCTCGCCAAGGCGTTGCGTCGGGGTATCGTCCAACTCGCCTGGCGGTTCCTCCTGGTTCAGAAGGATAGCGCTCTGGCCCGGCGGTTCCGAGCACGGACCGAGGGCGCCAGCGGTGCACGCAAGACGAAAATGATCGTCGCACTCGCGCGCAAGCTGCTCATCGCCCCCTGGCGCATGGTCACTGCCGGGGAAGTTCCGCGCGGTGTTGTGTTGCGGCAAGCCACCTGATCACCTCGTAACGAGAGCACACAGAATTTCGGCCCGCCTGGCAGAAACACCCTCGCCTGGCTGGCCGACCACGATCCGAGGTGGCGGTGATCCGACCCAGAACATCCCGCAGGTGCCACTTTAGGTTGCTTTTTGGCTGTGGGTAAGGTAGTGCCGCACGAAATCGCGAGCGGTTGACGCTTATTCCCAGAGGCAGGCCCTGCCCGACCTGGTGCTTTGAAGCTGCGCCCGCCTCAGCGCGGCGCAGCACGGCTATTTCTCATGGCAATTGCGAAGGAGAGTATACATGGCCGAAACATCAACGGCCCCGCACCTTGTCGACCAGCCCAAAAGTACCCCGGCCTTTTTTAGCAATACGTTCAATCCGGACGTCGGTCCCGCGCTGAAAGCACAGGCTGCTCTTCTGATCGGTACCGAGACAATCGTCTCCGCCTGGCTGCACCGGCGTCATGAGGCTGCGCTGGACATGCAGCAACTGATTGCCCGGCTGTGCAGTATCAGCAATCCCCTGGAAGCTATAAAGACGCAACAGGAGTGGGTATCTCGGGCGTTCGTTCGCCTGGCCGCCGACACAGCGGCATGCCAGTCCGTCGCGGACCGGTTGATGGACCGAGCACGGACTTGGGTTCCGTCCGGCGGGGCGAGTGCTGAAAGTGCCGCCTCGAAGGGCACGGGAAGCGCCCAAGGCGCGGGGCCTACAGAACGG
Organism: Rhodopila sp.; assembly: GCA_036500715.1. Lineage (GTDB taxonomy): Bacteria > Pseudomonadota > Alphaproteobacteria > Acetobacterales > Acetobacteraceae > Rhodopila. The sequence goes on along the minus strand of DASYBP010000156.1, from coordinate 12,046 downwards.
ACCGCCTCGGATCGGGCGCGAAGCGCCGCGTCGCGCACCGAAGCAATGAGGCCGATGCCGACGGCGAATACCACCGCTTAAAAAGCCCGCCACGCCCCGGCCGCACCACGGAGCGGTCGCGACGGCCTGGAATGGCTTCGGCGCGGCCGCCTGGCGTAAGCCCCAGATCGTGCGTGCGAGGTTCAGCTCGCCGGCCCTGGCCTTCGCCACCACGCCGTGGAAATACCCGCCCGGCGTGGATCGGAAAGGCTCCGCCGGTTTTGCCGACACGATCGCGATCGCAAGCGCCGCTTGTTCGCGGCCCGTAGACCGGGAGGCCTCAACCCATAGCGATTTCGACACCCCGAGGTCGACGCGCAGCCAATCTGCCGCAGTGACGATCTCCGGCCACGCCGGAGTCGGAGCTTTAAGATGGGCCCGCAGCCGCGGCGCCCATACTATCAACTCGTCGGCCGAGACCCACATCGTTGTGCCGCTGTCCGTCGGGACTGGCTTCGCGGCGCGCTCCCCTGTCCCGCCTTCCCTCTCCTGCGAGCTGAGCAGCGTTTCTGGATGGACCCGTCGCACCGTCAGCGTACATTGCGCGCTTCGCGAACCAGACGCGCCCATGTTTCGTCCACGAAACCAGACTCAGCGGCGGCTTCGACGATCTGGATGATGCAGTTGCGCGCAATCGTCGCCCGCCGACGCAGCCTCCCCATCTCGGCACGGCGCACGGCCAACGGCGAAAGATCGAAGCCGTAGGCTTCGACGATGCGCTTGTGGCTGTCCCTCTTGCCGTAGCGTTTGCCGTTCGGGCTGTCCTTCATTGTGATGAGGCCCGCATCGATCAGCGCGCGATTGATCGCCTTCACTTGAGCCGGCGACAGCCCGAGCTCGTCCCGCTGCAGTGCGGCCGAAGGCCAGACGATTGGCCGCCCTTGGCTCAGTCCTGCGGTTGGGTGAATTTGAAGAGCCAGTCGATGGGTCAGTTTTCGGACGCCCGTCGGGGCACCGACACAACTCTCACCATGCGTGCTAGGAGCCCTTGTTTTGGCCATTTGATCCTGCGGTTGTTGGATCGTGGCGATCAAGCGTCATCACCAACGGAACTAGTCTGGTTCCGCTTGCCAGCGAAGCACGCAGCGGCTAGCGTCAAGCTTGTCAGAGCCAAGGCGTTGAAACGAAGTTCGGGCCAGGGCTTGCTAAACTGCTCCAGCGACAAAACTTCGAATCTGGCGGACCCCCGTTGCGCCACTCGTTGACCGGCCTGATGCGAGAGATCGCGCTGGCCCGGAGTTCGACAGACACTTTTCTGCCGCAAGTCCGAGGAGCCGCGAACGGCACGGTTGTTAGCCGTCAAGCCGTTTGTCGCTGCCGGTTGCGCTCGCGGTGGGAGCGATAGAAAACAATGAACGTGCGGTCTGTCCCACCCAACGCTAAGTAATTGTTTTAATACAATTACTTTACACCGCCCCTGGGCACCATGAAATCAATGGGTTACGGGCGTTCCTCAACGACAATTTGGGCCTCCACATCTCGCGGACCCCGGCGGACTCATTTGCAAAGGGCATGGCTGACAAATGTGCACCCCCGGAGCGGCCCGCGCTGCCGTAGCCCCGACCACGGCTGAGCCCGCAATCAAAAATCACGCCTGGCCGAGGGCATTGCCGCGGTGTTGGGCGCCGACGCCGGGCGTGTCGTTCCCGGCGGCCTCGCGCTACTTGAACGGATTACTTTCCGGCGAGGCCGAATTGCTTGTTACGCCCGCACAGGTGCGGAATGCCGTGGTTGCTTTCGTGCTGCCAACCAACGAGACCTGCAACGGCTTGGCTTTGCCAACAGCAATAGTCATGCTCGTTGCCTTGTCCATCCTCGAAAACATCTCAGCAAGATCATCTTGCGGAGTTTCCGCATTGACCATCTCCGATGTATTGTCATCGATGTCGAAGGATTGGCTCCACCCCCCGACCCCAACCGTCACACTTCCGGTGACACCCGACGGCAACGACCACCGATGGTCGATAACACGCAGTTGGACGCCGTCCTCGTTGGACCTGAACGCAATCCCATGAGAGTTGATGGCGAGGCAGACGTCCGGCCGCGCGGTCATGCTCACCCTGTGCGCGGCGGCAGCCTAATCGCCACTGGCAGCTAAGGGATAGATACCTCGTCGGCTATCGCGAGGTTCGTGGCCGCGACGCTAGCTACCAGCGCCAAAATACTCGTCTTCACGTTCATTGGAATCCTCTAAATATATCGATATCAATTTCTGCGACAAAAGGATTAAAATCGGAGTACGACTACCTTACACGCGGCGAGAGCGTTGCGTCACACCAACTAACGCATAAATACCTGATGATCAAGGGTTTTTGTCAGGGTCCCGCGGCCTCACGTTGTCTCATGTCATGAGAATATCGGCCCTCAAAATCGCAGTGTCGGTGGTTCGACTCCGCGCCTGGGCACCACTCGTCCCTCACCGGCCATCTGAAGCGCTCGACCGACTTACCCTGCCGCCCGATTGCAGGTCTCTCGGCTTTCGCCGTTGGCGCGGCCAAATACTTTCACGATATTTACCCGTTGTTAACGAGTCTCCTGCAGAACCGCCCCCCGAAATCGATTGTCCGGAAGGTCGGGTTGCCATGAAGATTGCTGGGAACATTACTGGCCCCTCGGTGATTTTTCTTGCGCCGCTGCTCGTCGCCGCGATATCTGCCGCGGCTGAACCGCCGAGATCTCGTGGCATCTGATGAAGGACTTTGTCAGGCCGGCGGCGATCCCATTTCTGGTAAGCAACATCTATGATGAGCAGAAGGCTTATCTCGGCAAATGCGTTCTTCGATCCGCGGCTCTCGGCATCAAAAATGGATCTCCTGCGCCAGTTGGTCCTGACTATAGCTGAGCAGACCGACACGACCAGCGCGTCCGTCCTGGCCGCCGCCAATGAAGTCGGCCAGACCGCCGGGACCCTTGACGCGGAAGTCAGCGGCTTCTTTAATGCGATGAAACAAGGCGACGGCGACCACGAAACGTCAAGGCTGCGCGCCTGACGCAAAGATCGTACGCCGGCGTAGCCGCCGGGCCCAGCGCGAAACGGCCTGGCCATGCCTCCAAACAAGGTAGCTTTTCTACCGAACGCCCTACCAAGGAACGGCCGTTGCCCGTTCTCAGGCGATCTAGGATCGACTTGCTACCCCCGGTTCTATGAGCTATTTGGGCTAAAGGAACAGGGAGTCGGTGCAGCAATATGCTTCTCACGCGTCGGGATCGTGGAATGGTGGCGCTGGCAATCGTCCTAGACGTCGCCTTTCACAGCGGCGGCGAGACGGTCGTGAATGCCGCCGAACTTGCCGAACGAACTGGGATGGCCCGCCGCACGCTAGAGCCCTTGCTGCAGTCCCTGTCGCGCGAACACCTGCTCGACAGCACGCGCGGTCCTCACGGCGGCTACCGTCTGGGCAAACCGGCCCGCCTGATCAAGGTGTCAGACGTCATCAGCGTCGGCTTGACCAGCCTGGAGGACAGCGGTCACGATCTTGGCGGACGGTTGCAGGCCGCGGTGATCGAACCGCTATGGGCTGAGTTCGATTCCAGGCTGTTGACGCTGGCCGAATCCCTGACCGTCGAAGACCTGCTGAAGCGGGCGGCCGTAGCCGGATTGCGCCGGCCCGTCAGTGAACCGTTAAACTTCGTGATCTGACCACGTCCATGCCTCGGTCTCGCAAAAGCGCCAGGGCGGCTGACCGCGCCCCGCGCTACGCTCCGATTCCACTGCCCGAACGCCCCGTCGTGGCGCGCGGAAAAATGTTTGACAGCGTTCTCGACCTTGTTGGCGGCACGCCGCTGGTCCAGCTGCCCCGACTGAAGGCGGCCAACGCACTGGCCGCTGACATCGCGCTCAAACTCGAATTCTTCAACCCGCTTGGTTCGATCAAGGACCGCATCGGTCTGGCCATGGTCGAAGCCGCCGAACGGACTGGGGAGATTGCACCCGGCAAGACCACGATTCTGGAGCCGACCTCGGGCAATACCGGCATCGCGCTGGCCTTTGTCGCCGCCGCCAAAGGCTACAAACTGATCGTGGTAATGCCCGAAGGCGCGTCGCTCGAACGTCGTAAACTGCTGCGCCTGCTCGGGGCTCAGGTCGAACTGACGCCCGCGAAGCTGGGCATGCCCGGCGCCATCGAGCGGGCCGAAGCGATTCTCGCTCGCACGCCGAACGCCTGGATCGCGCGCCAGTTCGACAACCCCACCAACCCGGCGGCGCATCAGGCCACAACAGCCGAGGAGATCTGGATCGACACCGCCGGCGCGGTCGATATCGTCGTCGGTGGCGTCGGCACCGGCGGCACGCTGACCGGTATCGCGCGAGGACTGAAGCCGCGGCGCCCAGATCTGCGCGTCGTCGGCGTAGAACCGCAGGAAAGCGCGGTACTCTCCGGCGATAGCCCCGGACCGCACCGGATCCAGGGCATCGGTGCTGGCTTCACGCCCACCGTCCTGGACCGCGAACTTCTCGACGATGTCCTGGCCGTTTCCGAGGCGGAAGCCTTCGCGGCCGCCCGGCGCTGCGCCGCGGTCGAGGGGCTGCCGATCGGCATTTCCTCTGGCGCCGTGCTGCACGCCATGATTGGTCTGGCCGCGCGCCAGGAGAATAGTGGCAAGCTGATCGTCGGCATCGCTGCGTCGTTTGCCGAACGCTATCTGTCGACGCCGCTGTTCGCCGGCTTCTGAAAACCTCCCGTCTGGCCCGGCGCCGCCGCGCCTGACCGGCCCGGACGGTTAATCAAGCAGCCACGGGGCCGCAGCCGCTTGGGCGATTTGCCGTACCTGGTTCAGCAAGCCAGGCCCCACCGGGATCCCGTCGCGCATCCGCGTCGCGGCGTATTTCCACTGCGGATCACCCGCCACCATAACCGGCCGATCGGGATCGACTGGCCTCGTTGACCGCAGCGCGCCCAGCAGCGTCGAGACGTCAGTCTGAAAGTCACCTGACTCGCGGAAAAGCGCGGGGTCGATTGCCATGAAGAAGTGACCAATATCCATCCCGATCGGCTTCTTCGTATGCATCGGGTCAGTGATCAGCGTCGCCCCCGACAGGCAGGACGCCAGGATATTCACCATCACCGCCAACCCATATCCCTTGTAGCTCGAATTCTCCGGCGAACCGCCCAGCGAGGTTAGAGAACCTCCCTTCTCCTTCGCCACCAACGGATCGTTCGAGGGCCGCCCCGCGGCATCCAGCACCCAGCCGTCCGGGGTCGGCAGCCCCTCGTTCGCCTTGTTGCGGATGCGCCCGGCCGCCACGGTCGTCGTCGCCATATCCAGCAAAAACGGCACTCCGTCCCCGCTCGGCGCTGCAAATGCCCAGGGATCGGTGCCAAGCCGGGCCTGCTTGCCGAATGTCGGCGCCACCTGGATGCTGGACGCCGACGTGCACGCCATCCCGATCAACCCCTGCTTCGCCGCCATCAGGGCGTAGTACCCAGCGGCGCCGAAATGCGCCGAATGATGTACCACCACCGCTGCCAGGCCGGTTTTGTGCGCTTTGGCGATCGCGGTGGACATGGCGAAATGCGCCGGCACGTGCCCCAGCCCGCCTCCGCCATCCACCACCGCGGATACCGATGTCTCCCGCACGATCCGGGGCTGCGCATCCATCTTTGCCCGCCCCGACCGCCGAAGCCCGTCGTATCCTGGGATCATCGAAATCCCGTGACTGTCCACCCCGTGCAGGTCCGCCCACGCCAGGATCTCCGACGTCGTCTCGGCATTCGGCTCCGCCATCCCCCAGCCCAGGAGAATGGCTTTGAGCTGTGCGCAATGATTGGCGTACGATGCGGGCATGAAAGGCTTCCTCCGGCGGTTGGCTTTGACCGCAAACCTTGCGCGTCACTGGTGTTCCGGCAAGGGTAGCGGTGGCTGACCAGCAATGCGGAGGGGACCAGAATGACCGACAGCCAGGCGCTGCTTAAGGCTCGGTTTGGCATCGACCCGTTCGGCGTGGAGGTGCCAGATGGGATCGCCGGCCTCGTCGATCGCAGGGTGACCCGGCGCTATACCGACCAGGACGTGCCCGATTCGCTGTTGGATGCATTGCTGGCGGCGGCACAGTCCGCACCGGCGAAGTCCGATCTACAACAATACTCAGTCGTAATCATGCGCGACCCGGCAAGGATCAAGCAGATCGCCGGCTGGATCGGCACGATGGACTGGATCGCAGCCGCACCCATCTTTCTGGTATGGTGCGGCGACATGCGACGCGGCCAGCGTTTGTGCTCGATGCACAATATGCCGCACGCGAACAACAACATGGACACCTTCCTGAACACCGCGGTCGATTGCACGCTGGCCATGGCGCAGTTCATGACGGCGGCCGACGCGATGGGACTCGGCACCTGCCCGATCAGTTACGTTCGCAGCCACATCGAGCGTGTGTCGCCGTTGCTGGGTCTGCCATCCGGCGTCTATCCCCTCGCCGGGCTGACAGTGGGATGGCCGGTGTTTCGCCGTCCGGTGTCGATGCGCTTGCCGCCGTCGATCGTCGTGCACAAGGAACGTTATGACGACAGCGCGCTGGAAACCGAGATCACCCAGTACGACCGGCGCCGCGATGCACGCGATCCGGTCGCCGCCGCCAGCCTGAAGAACAACGACGTCTACCCACCACGCGACGGCGTCGGTTGGAGCGAGAACGTCGCGCGCCAGCTTTCTGTACCGGAACGGTTCGGCTTCGCGGCATATCTGCGGACGAAGGGTTTCGACCTTGCCTGATGACGCCGCGCTGATCGCCCGACCACAGGTCGTCCGAGCCAAACATGCCGCCAGCCTCGTTGTGCTGCGGATCGAGCACAACGAGCCGCACGTGTTGATGGGTATGCGCGGCGCGAAACATCGTTTCATGCCCAATCGCCTGGTTTTTCCCGGTGGCCGCGTTGACCGCGCCGATCTGACGGCGCCGTTTGCAACATCGCTGTCCCCAGCTACGGAACGCGCGTTGCGCAAGAAAGCCAATGCCAGGCTGGCGCATGGCCTGGCCGCCGCCGCCGCGCGTGAACTGATGGAAGAGACTGGGCTTTCCCTGGGTAGTCCGCCGCGGTTGGACGGGCTGCACTATCTGGCACGGGCGGTGACCCCGCCGGGTCTGCCAATGCGCTTCAATGCCCGATTTCTCGTCGTGGAGGAGCGCCATGTTACCGGCAAACTCGGCGGCGACGGGGAGTTGGACGGGCTGCGATTTTACCGCATGGGCGAAGCTCTGGCCCTGGAACTCGCGTTGCCGACCCGGCGGGTGCTGGAACGTTTGAAAGTTTGGCTGGCGTTGCCGGAGGCAGAACGAAACCGCCAGACCGAGACGCCGGTTCTATTGCGTGACCGCGGCTGGTTGATGGAGTAACGCCGCTTGGTATCGGTCTTGCTTGGCCTTCGGCAAACGCCGGATATTCGAAGGCCTCTTGATGACCGATTTGCATTTTTTGACGATCGCGCAGGCTTCGGCCCAGCTCAAGGCCCGCACGTTATCGCCAGTCGACCTTACCCAGACATTCCTCGCGCGTGTCAGGCAGATCGATGGCACGCTCAACAGCCACCTGCTGTTGCTGGAAGAACAGGCAATCGCCGACGCAAAGCAGGCAGAGTCAGAGATCCTAGCGGGCGACTGGAGAGGTCCTCTGCACGGCATCCCGATCGGATTGAAGGACGTATACAGCACAGCAGGCATCCGGACGACAGGACAGTCGGCGCTGTTTAAGGACCATATCCCCGCCGAGGATGCCTTCACCGTCAGCCTGCTGCGCACCGCAGGTGCCGTGATAACCAGCAAGTTGACGACCTGGGAGTTTGCTGTCGGCGGCTCCTCGTTCGATCTGCCCTGGCCACCTGCGCGAAACCCTTGGGACGTTATGCTTGATCCGTGGGGATCATCGTCCGGGTCCGCGGTCGCGGTTGCCGCGGGTTTGTGCATGGGGGCCATGGGCAGCGACACGGCAGGTTCGATTCGTGGACCGGCCGCGTGGTGTGGCGTTGCCGGCCACAAGCCGACGTATGGGCTGCTCAGCCGGCGCGGCATCCTGCCGTTGTCGTTCTCACTCGATCACGCCGGGCCGCTGTGTTGGACCAGCCAGGACTGCGCGCTGATGCTGCAGGTGCTCGCCAGACATGATCCGCAGGACCCCGGCAGCGCCTCGATCCCCGCTGTCGACTACACGCTTGGCCTGGGCGAGAGCCTGTCCGGCCTGCGGATCGGCATTGTCAGACATTTCTTCGAAAAGGACCTTATCACCGATCCAGAAACGATCGCGGCGCTGGAGGCCACCGTTGTGGCCTTGCGCGACATGGGTGCGATTGTCGGGGACGTCAAATTGTCGCCGTTCGGCGTCTATGCCGATTGCGCCAGCTTGATTTCTCGCAGCGAATCCTACGCCATTCATCAGCACTGGCTGCGTACGTGTCCCGAACAATATGGCGCCTTCGCCCGTCACCGTTTGATGGCCGGCGCGTTCATCCTTGCCGCCGACTATATCAATGCGCAGCGAGAACGGACACGCCTGGTGGCGGAACTCGCCGAAACCATGAAAATCGTCGACGTGCTGATCTTCCCGACCGCGCGCTGCCCCGCTCGGCCGATCGGCGAGGATTCGATGGCGTCAGGATTCCAGCCGTTTTTCAACCGGGCATTCAACGTGACCGGAAGCCCGGCGTTATCGATTTGTAACGGATTCAGTCGGACCGGCCTTCCGCTGGCGTTGCAGATTGGCGGCCGGCCCTTCGAGGACGCGCTGGTGCTACAGGTCGGCGATGCACTAGAGCGCGCACTGGGAACGCGGTCCCGTCGACCTGCGCTGAACTAGATCCCAAGCGCCGCTGGCCGCTGCCGCGGTCGGAGGAAAGCCCGGCTTCATACTGCCGTAGCTACAACTGGCCCCTGGACAGGCTCGTGGTCTGTGCTAGGACTTACCGTGCTGCAATGCAGCAAAGGTGCTTGTCGCTGAAACGGCCTTCCGCCAGCCGGCGGGTGACGAAATCCTTGAGGGTGACAAGCGGGTGCCCGATTGCCAAGGCGCGCGAACGCAGCAACGAGGGGAAGCAAGAGGTAATGGACCGAAGCACATTCAGCAGGTTGCTGGACCAGACCGGCCTGCATCTAACCGAGGAGCAAAAGTCGGTCTTGTTCGCCGCCTATCCGATGTTCCAGGCCATGGTAGCGCGGGCGACGCCGCCAATGCCGCGCGAAGCCGAACCTTCGGCGGTTTTCGTGGCGGAGATGACATGACGGCGGGATTCCTCACCGTCGCAGAAGCCGGCAAGCTGATCGCGGCCAGGAAGTTGTCCCCTGTCGAACTGACCCGTATATGCCTGGATCGCGTCAACAAACTCGATCCGGCGCTGCACAGCTTCCTGCTGGTCACCGAGGACCGCGCCCTCGCCGACGCCAAAGCAGCGGAGGACCGGATGATGGCCGGCCGCCTGCGGGGGCCGCTTGACGGCATCCCGATCGGGCACAAGGACATCTACAACACTGCCGGCATCCGCACGACCGCCCATTCCAGATTGTTACAACATAACGTTCCCACCCTGGATGCGGCCGTGGTCAGCAAATGGGCCGAGGCCGGCACCGTGATGCTAGGCAAGCTGGCAACGCATGAATTTGCCATTGGCGGCCCGTCGTTCGACCTGCCGTGGCCGCCGGCGCGGAATCCCTGGAATCCAGATCATTTCACCGCCGGCTCGTCCTCCGGCACCGGCGCGGCCATTGCCGCCGGGCTTGCCCTGGGCGGCACCGGTTCGGATACCGGCGGTTCGATCCGCGGGCCCTCCGCGCTGTGCGGCCTCGCCGGCATCAAGCCGACCTACGGCCTGTGCAGCCGGCGTGGGGTATTGCCGCTGTCGCAGACGCTCGATCACACCGGGCCGATGGCCTGGACCGTACGGGACTGCGCGCTGCTGCTGCAGGGGATGGCCGGTTACGATCCGCTCGATCCCGCCAGCGCCAATCGGCCGGTGGCCGATTTCACCGCCGATCTCGACAAGGACGCCAAGGGCCTGCGAATCGGCGTCATCGGGCATTTCCACGAGGTGGACAACCCGGTCAGCCCTGCGACGCAGCAAGGCATTGACGGCGCACTGGAACTGTTTCGCGCGCAGGGCGCCGAAATCCGCGAGGTCACGCTGTCGCCGATGATGGACTACAACGCGCCAGGCTGGTTGATCCTGACAGCGGAAGCCTACGCCGTGCATGAGCCGTGGCTGAAGGAACGCTTCAACGAGTACGGCGAACTGTTGCGCGATCGCCTGGCCTTCGGTGCCCTGCTGCGGGCAGCGGACTACGTTCAGGCGGTACGCCGGCGTCGGGTTCTGTGCCAGGAAATGCGGGAGGCGATGGCCGACCTCGACATCCTGATCACCGCTTCGGCGCCGGCCGAGGCCCCAAAAATCAACGAAGTGCCGAAATGGGGCATGCTGGAGAAGCCGACCTTTACCATGCCTTTCAACGTGACGGGTCTGCCGGCGCTCAGCGTCTGCACTGGCTATGGCGCCGGCGGGTTGCCCACCAGTGTCCAGATCGTTGGGAAGCCGTTCGCCGAGGTAACCGTTTTTCGAGCCGGCCACGCTTATGAAATGGCCACGACCTGGCGCACCAAGCGGCCGGCGATGGCCACCGCTCTGGCGACCTGACGGAGAGACCGCGATGACCGACAGCAAGTTCGAGGCCCGGGTGAAAGCGTCAGGCCTGCGCCCAAAGCCAGACGACATGCCGATGCTGGAGACTCTGGTCAAGGACCTCGACCGCGCCGCCGCGATGCTGCGGGGCCCCCGCCCGTTCACCGAGGAACCGCTGAACGCCTTCCGTTTGAAGCCCGTCTAATTAGGAACCGCCCGCGAGAATTGCGCTGCACGCCGCCGGGACGGGCGGCGGACGATAGGGTTCGGGCGGCTTGGGTGGCAGGTCCAATTGATCAAACCACCACCGCAGCGTGGCGTCGCACCCGTCCCCCGACGGCGGCGGAGCCGCCTGCATGCAGTCCGCCTGGCCCGCGGGACAGCGAAACCGGATGTGCATGTGCGCAGCGTGGCCATACCACGGCCGGAACAGATGCAGCCACGACCGATCTTCGGTGACCTCGCGGCAAAGTTGCTGCTTGATCGCAGGATTGACCAGGATCCGGTCCACCTCCGGCAAGCGAGCCGCGAGGTGCAGCAGCGTGACGACCTGAGGCGACCACGCCGCGGGATCGATGTCGCGTCCGTCCGTTCGCACCAGGCTCCGCAGTTCGATCGAATCTCGCTCAGCGACCAGCAACGGCGCGCGCGGCCGCATATCCAGCCCAACATCGGCGTCGAGACCGATCTGGTGGCTGACGTGGCCACCTGGCATCGGTCCGCCGCGAGCGCGGGAGATATCCTCCACCAACAGCGTCGGCAGGCCCGCTTCGGCGGCCTCGCGCCCGAGTTGTTCCAGATGGGCGATCGTTTGCGGCGCGCCCCAGAACGCGCTCCGATCCAGATGGATGGTCTGAAAACCAATCCCTTGCTCAGGCAGGCTAACCGCGCCGGCTATGCAGCCGCCGGAACTCGGGCCGCCAATGATATGCAGTGGTCCCGGCGCCGGAGCAGGTCCGGCCGCCGCCGTCAGCAACACCGACAGTGCGGCAACGGTCAGACGAAAGCTCAAAATCTGCGCTCGAAAACCGTAATGACATCGCCGGGCTGGACAAATGTCTGCCGGGTTGCTTTCCCCTCGGTCGCCACGCCGTCCTGAGTCCGCATGACGGAAGCATAGTCCTGGATCGCCCGGTAAGTGAAGCCGCCCGCCACCGCCGCCGCCGTCACCACGGTCATGCCAGGCTGATAGGGGTACTGCCCTGGCTTGCTGACCTCGCCAAGAACGAAGATCGGGCGATAGGCCACGATCTCGGCTGATATCGATGGCGCGCGCAACAGGTTCGATCGCACCAGCGCCTCGCCGACCCGCGTCGCCAGTTCATTCGGCGACAGTCCCGTGGCCTGTACACCGCCGATCAGCGGCAGCGCGATCGTGCCGCTGTCGCTGACGCGGAACTCGCCGGTA
>DASYBP010000155.1:0-2890 GCA_036500715.1 Rhodopila sp. | reverse complement strand
CTGGACAATCCGAAGGGCGAAGTGGTTTACAGCGACTTCCCGCCCTACACCTCGCACGGCTGGAAATACATGGTCGCGGATACGCAGTCGCCGGGTTGGTTCTACATTCCGGTTGGGCCGCCCTGCAATGTCTGCCTGATTCCGTCCGGCACGGCGCAGTATCGTCATGTCAACCCGGACGAGGGTCTGTCGGAAGTGGCCGCGCTTGGCCAGCGCAACAGTGTCGGCGGCGACGTCGATCCACGCTCCGGTCAGCTCTGGTTCTCCGAGAACGCGCGGGACTGGATGGGCGACAACATCCCGTCCGATAAGCTCAATCACCTGGTCAAGTATGGTACGCACTTCGGCTACCCGTATTGCCACCAAGGTGATATTCCGGACCCGAAATACGCCATGGGCCACAAGTGCGACGAGTTCACCCCGCCGGCGCTGAATGTGGGGCCGCACATGGCGCCGCTGGGGATGAAGTTCTACACCGGGAACAACTTCCCGGCTGAGTACAAGAACAACATCTTCTTGTCCGAGCATGGCGGCTGGAACCAGTTCAACCACACCGGGGCCCGGATCGTCCGCATCCAGACCGACCCGGATGGCAAGAACATCTCGCAGGAGCCGTTCGCCTGGGGTTGGATCAAGGACAACAAGTACTGGGGTCGCCCGAGCGATGTCGTGATCAACCCGATGGATGGCTCGCTCCTGGTCTCGGATGACCAGGCCGGCGCGATCTATCGGATCTGGTACGACGCCAGCAGCAAATAATCTGCTCGTCGGCATCCATCCTCGCCCTGGCGCCGCAAGACGCCAGGGCGAGGCGTTTTTTCCACCGATACGATGAGAACCTGAGATCGTGCGAATACCTGCCTGGATCATCGCGGCGTTCAGCCTAGCCATTCCCGTCGCCGCAATGGCGGCGGAGGGAAAGCCCGACGTCGGCAAGGCGAGGGCGGAGGCCGCGGGGTGCTTCGCATGCCATGGCGTCGACGGCGTCGCGACTGCAGACGGGCTCGAGGCCGACAAGAACACTCCAAACCTGGCCGGGGAGCCAGACCTCTATCTGCAGTTCCAGCTCGTCTTCTTCCGCAAAGGCGTGCGCAAGAACGAGACGATGAACGCAATGGCGCAACAGCTCAGCGACGACGACCTGCGCAACGTGTCGGCATATTTTGCCTCGCTTCCAGCGCCCAACCTGTCAGCGCCGCCGGACACTGCGCCTCAGGACACCGAGCTTGGCGGCAAGGTGGCGCAGGCGATCCATTGCACGAACTGCCACGGCGACCATTTGGAGGGGGTGGACAATATCGCGCGTCTAGCCGGTCAGCGCGAGGACTACGTCTACCATGCCTTGCGCGACTTCAAATCAGGCGCTCGAACGTCCACCGGCGCGGCGGGCATGGCGGAAGTGGTGTACCCACTCGGCGACTTGGAGATGAAGGCGCTCGCCCACTACGTGTCGCGGCTGCACTGACGCAAGCTGAGGCCGAGGCCGGCCAACCACGCAAGGACACTTAGCGCGCGCTGCGCTGCGGCTGCTCACGAAACCAAACTGCGCCTGATCCGTATCCTGTTGAGGCCAAAGACCTGTCACATTGGGGTCAGACCCGGCGCGTATTGTCGCGAATCAAACGGAAATCCTTTGGAGACACGGCCATGCTCGGCTCGCCGAACCTCGATCGAGGGAACGCGCCGCTGGCGATGCGGCTTAGGATTCACGACCTTCACGCTCAGCTTGCGCCGCTCCAGCGCTATGGCGTTGGCGGCATGAGTCTCGTCATTACAGGCGGCATTCGGGCGCTTGTGCGCATTGTTGGCAGCGCGTTGCGCGGCGCGTTCTGCTGCGGCGCCGTTACTGACGGCAATGCCGAGGCCGTCTGACCGCGCGCTGACCTCGTCCATATCAGATTGAGGCGGTCCGCCGTCATTTTGTCGGTCGCGTTCGAGCGCGGTATCCGATAGCCTCTCGCGGCTGGAGGCTGGGCGTTCCAGATTGGGCGAGGGAGGAAGGTATGCCGACAGTCACCACAAGCGACGGCGTCGAGATTTTCTACAAGGATTGGGGCCAAGGCCAACCGATCGTGTTCAGCCACGGCTGGCCGCTCTCTGCGGACGATTGGGACGCGCAGATGCTGTTCTTCATGGCTCAGGGCTATCGCGTCATCGCCCATGACCGGCGCGGCCACGGCCGGTCGACCCAGGTCGGCAGCGGCCACGACATGGATCATTACGCCGACGACCTGGCTGCGGTGACGAAACATCTTGACCTGAAAAACGCGATCCACGTGGGCCATTCGACCGGGGGCGGCGAGGTCGTGCACTACCTCGCGCGCCATGGCGAAAACGGGGTGGCGAAGGCGGCGATCATCAGCGCGGTGCCGCCGCTGATGGTCAAAACCGATGCGAATCCGCACGGCCTGCCGAAGAAGGTTTTCGACGATTTTCAGTCGGCTTTGGCCGCCAACCGGGCGCAGTTCTACTGGGACGTGGCGGCCGGGCCGTTCTATAATTTCAACAAGCCAGGCGTGAAAACCATGGAGCCGGTGGTTTGGAACTGGTGGCGCCAGGGCATGATGGGCGGCGCCAAGGCGCATTACGACGGCATCGTCGCTTTCTCCCAGACCGACTTCACCGAGGATCTGAAAAAGATCAATGTGCCGGTCTTGGTCATGCACAGCGAGGACGACCAGATCGTGCCCTATGTCGCCGCTGGTCCGTTATCGGCGAAGCTCCTGAAACACAGCACCTTCAAGAGCTACAAAGGCCTTCCGCACGGCATGCCCAACACTCATGCCGAGACGATCAACGCGGACCTTCTGGCGTTCATCAAGAGCTGAGGGGCGGGGTAATCCGTTCGATCAGCGCCATCGCGGCGGCTGGATTGCGCTGCTTGTGGCCG
>DASYBP010000154.1:0-3042 GCA_036500715.1 Rhodopila sp. | reverse complement strand
TCAGGCGTTGAAAAAGTCTTGCCAGCAATTCTCTTAACCACTATAGACTCCCATCTTCCATTGGTCCCCTGGAGCGCTCCTGATCTAGCGTTCGATCATGCGGATAACTGTCCGACCGGTTAACGAATCTAGTACCTTGCTAACGACATAAAACGTAGTGCCAGAGGGAAACAATACTTCTTGCTCGTCCGGGAACATCGAGACGGACGAGATATCACGTCCGGAGCTGGATAAAATCCGAAACTCTACGTTCCCAGCGAAACTTGGTGACCGCGCGACGGCCGTATTCGTCGATGTACTCAAGAAAGCATCCTCTTTGATGATTTCACCAGGTCGATATTGATCAAGCACCTCAGGCGGAAGGTTTGTGCCCCGGATCACCGGGCCTTGGTAAGGGGGAAGCTTCTCCAACGCATTGTTAATCGCGGCAACACGAGCGTGTTGAGATGCATCCAAAACATCACTCCTCAACGCGCTGTTTAAGTCCTCGTATCCAGAACCAGTGTAGTCGGCGAGCGCCAACCGATCATCCCAGGAAAATGGCTGGACATCGGTCGAATGATCGCCGCCGTTACTGGGTCTGTCATGATCGCCGCCGCCATCGTGAGGTCCGTGAGGCGTGTTGTCGCGCAATGGCTGTTCTCCGGGTGGGCGACCGCCGGGCGAATTGCCGTTACTGACGTCGTGCGGCGTCCGCCCAGGTAGGGGGCTACCCACGGGGGCGCCATGACCGAGCCCATGTGGCCCTACCCCACCGCCATTCGGGGTCGGCAGCGCGGATGGGCGACCACCCGCCGGCCCAGCGTCTGGACCAGTCGGACCGCCCGCCGGCGCCGACGCCGGCTCGCCAGGACCACCGCCCGGCCCAGGCACAGGCTCACGCGGACCGAGCGGCGTTCCCGGGGGCTCCGGAGGCTCAAACCCCGGCGGGGCGGTTGGCGGGTCGAAGGGACCCTTGCCCCCGGCCGCCGCGGGCAGCGCGGCCGGCGGATCGAATGGACCCTTGCCCGACATCGCGGAATCCATGCGTGCGGTGGGTTCGACCGGCGCGTCCAACGGCTTCGAGTCCGACAAGCCGACCGGACGGCCACTGACCGGAGGATCGGGCTTGGGCAGCTCTCCCCCAAGGTTTTCGAAGTCCTTGGTCAGGCCGCCGCCCGCCTTGCCGATATCGGCCAGCGCAGCGCCGGCACCCGCAGTTTCTCCCGCCTCGCCGGCCACCCGCCCAGCACGCCCCACCGTGCCGGCAGCATCCGCGGCATCAGTGGCGGCCCGCGTTCCCGCCGCAGCCCCTTCCGCCCCGGCACCGGCTTCCCCCGCTCCCGGAACGAAGAAGGTCGCGACGTCGAAGAGGTTTTCCCCGAATCCCAACCCCGGCCGATCGCTGCGCCAATCCTCTGCGTGCACAAGGCCTTTGGCGAGTCCGAGGTCATTTTTGAGCGCGTCGTTGGGATCGACTAGCGCGTACAGCGGATTTGCTTTGACGACCGTCTCGCCCAGACCGGCCCAGGTGGACGCCGCGCCTTTCGGATCGTAAAGGAACCGCGTCGGGTCTAGCTGCTCGACGGTTTGTACGAGCCCGACCGCTCCCTTGAAAACTCCCTCGTCAATGTTGACGTAGGTGTCGAAAACAGTTGCCACTTGATTACCGACGGCCTGGCCCAGGAAATGAGTGAACTCGCCGCGCATGTATTTCTCCATGTCGCGCACCCAGCCATCGATGATCTGCATCCCACCCTTCATGATCTGCGCTTTGGCCTCGGCTTCGCGTGTCACCCCGTGCAGTAAGGCGTTGATGTCCGAGGCGACCTTTTTGATCTCCTCGAGCTCGTCGCCGTCAAAGAACGCCTCCACCTCGTGCCACAGGCCCGACACCGTCCCCAAGCGGTGCAAGAGATCGCGAATCGCATTCTGCGTGTGGGCCACTGCGCCGGCGAAAGCGTCCAGCTTGCTGGCCAACTTCGCGCACTGCGCGCCCAGCTCGCCCATGTGGCTGCCGATCCGGGACAGAACGGGCTGGATCAACGCCCCTTCCGGAATCTGCTGCCCGTCGACGGCGGACCTGGGCTGGTTCAGCGCGTCCTGCCCGGCGGTGAGCGCCTGGCCGAAGGCGCGCCACCGCCCCGCGGCCGCGCGCAGCGCCGCGACATCACCGTTGGGCCACACGCCGTCGATCAATGCCTCCACTACCGCCCACAGCAGCGGAGCAGCCACCCCGGGACCCAGCGTCCCCGGCGGACCGGGGGCGGCAATCTTGACCGGTTCGCCCGGGGCGGGCAGCACACCACCACCACCACCGAGCGTCGAAGCCGCTTCGGCCTTCGAATAATTCGACGCGCAAAGTTCTATCTTGGCCCCGTTGAAGCGCAGCGCATTGATCGCGGCCGCCGCGGCCTTCATAAGCGCCCCCGCGGCATCCTGATACGCCAGCCCGAACACCTCGCCGGCCGCGTCCTGGCCAGTATTGGCCGAAAACCCGGCCGTCAAGGCGCCCAGCGCCGCGGCCACGTCATCGCCAATGGCAACCACGGCGGCGCCGGCAGCCGACAACGCCGCTGGATCAACCGTTAAGGGGGCCACGCGCGGAATTCTCACCCGCGCCGTCTCCGGCCGCTATTCACCCCAGTGGCCGAGCGCGCGCGGCCCGTCTGATTCGTTGACCGGCAATTGCGAAGTAGCTAACCTCACCAGCTATAGAGGGGGCGGTGCGATGCAACTCCAATTCATCAGCATCGCGCGGCTCATCATCGATGCCGGCGGCGATCCCTGGGCGGTCAACGACAGCCTGCAGACCGGACGCCCGGCGCAGATATCCGATCTCGCGCAGGCGTTTCATGACGCGGGCCAGTCCACCACCGAGTCCAACACCGCCTTCGAGGAGGCCCGTCGCCGCTTCGCGGCGTCCTGGAATCGAGAGAACGGCCAGCATCCGATCAACGACTCCGCCGAGGTGCGGCGCGTGACGAAGTCGCTGGGCCTGCAGGCCGCGCAACTGCCCAAAATCGCCGTCGACCTGGAAAACATCGCTGCCGCCCTGGCCGA
>DASYBP010000153.1:0-9158 GCA_036500715.1 Rhodopila sp. | reverse complement strand
CGCGACGTGCCCGTTGGTCAGCCGGTGACCTGGGATGACGTGCGGATCGACACGACCGACGAGGCCTATCGCTATCGGCGTGCGATGGAGGTGGGGTTTCCGGCATAATAATAATATAGCCCCCAGCAAGGACCGCTCCGCCGGTTTCGCGGCGCGACGCGTCCAGGCCGCGGCCGCCAGGCGCAGTTGGCCGGAGCGGGTCGCGGATGGGCTGGCGAGGCGCTACAGGCTGCGCTCCGAGCCGGTGGCCCGCAGCGCCGCGGCCCGGCCAATCTCGAAGCTGAACAGGCGGTCTTTGCCCAGCAGGAATACGCGGCCGCCACGCGGAAATAGCAGGTTGATCGCCGGGTCGCGCACATCTAGGCCGCCGGTGTAGGCGCCGAACGCCGGCATCATCAGGCGTGCACCATCGAATACGAAGCACGGCCGGCTGACCGAACCAGCGCGCGCCGGAACCGTCGCCTTTGGATGATGGTGGCCAACAATCTCGCCTGGCGCAGCCGTCGCGATCGCCTGATGGCGGAACACCATCGGGCCGGCGGCATAGGTTTCCACCCACCCGCCACCCAGCCCGTCCGGCGGCCGCGGATCGTGATTGCCCTGCACCCAGACGAACCGGTGCGCCTCGGTCATGGCGTTCAGCCGGCGCTGTTCAGTGGCCGGAAGGCGGCCGGACCCAAGCGCGTCGTGGAACGAGTCGCCCAACGCAACGACCGTTTCCGGCGACCAGCGTCGCAGCAGCAACGTCAATCGATCGATCGTCGCATGCGTGTCCCACGGCGGCAGCAGCATCCCACGACGGGCGAACGAGGAACCCTTCTCCAGATGCAGGTCGGACACCGCCAGTAGGCGCTGCTCGGGCCAGAACAGCGCACCCATCGGATCGAGCATCACCCGCTCGCCGGCCAGGTGGATCGGGGCGGCCGCATTCACGAGAACAGATCCGACTGCCGAACCGGCGACCGGCGCGGCAGATAGGTCTTTTGCGCCCCGGTCGGCCGGCGCGCCTGGTTGGGTCGATGGATCGCCGGCACGTGGTGATTCCCTGGCGGCGGTTCGGCTTCGCCGGTGGCCTCGGCGATGATGGCTTCCGCTTCGGCCAGCAGGGCTTCCTCGTCGGTGTCAGTGCGTACACTTTCCCGTCCGATCTCCAGCAGCACCGGCACTGCCAGCGGCGAAACCCGCGACAGCACCATGTGCACGATCTTTCCCCGCACCCGCGCCAGCATGCTGGCAATGCGCCCAACGTCGATCAGCCCGGAAGCCGCATCGGCTCGGGTGGCCCGCAGCAGAATGTGGTCCGGCTGGTGGCGCCGCAGCACCTCATAGATCAGGTCGCTGTTCACCGTCACCTGCCGGCGGTTCTTTTCCGCTCCCGGCAGGTTGCGCTGGATCAGCCCGGCGATCACCGCGACATTGCGAAAGGTGCGTTTCAGCATGGAGCTGTCGGCCAGCCACGATTCCAGGTCGTCGCCCAGCATATCCTGGTCGAACAGCGCGGCGACGTTGTGTGGAGGGTTGGCCGACCAGATGCCCAGCACGTAGTCGGTGGCGACAAAACCGAGCGGGGAAAATCCGGCGCGTTCCATCCGCTTGGTAATCAGCATACCCAGCGTCTGGTGCGCGTTGCGGCCCTCGAAGCAATAGGCGACCAGATACCACCGATCGCCGCGCGGAAACGTTTCCACCAGCAGATCCGCTCGGCCGGGCAGGCGGGACACGCCCCGTTGCAGCCGCAGCCACGCCTGCATCTGATCGGGAAACAGCCCCCATTTGTCGGGGGTCTGCAGCAACCCACGCACCCGGTCGGCCAAATTGGTCGTCAGCGGCAGACGCCCGCCCTCATAGGCCGGAACCATCGGGTCGCCACCGCCGCCTTCCGTACATTCCGCAGCGGTCTCGCGGATGCGAATAAAGCACAGCAGGCGGCCGGCAAACATGAAGGTGTCGCCAGGGCGAAGCAGGTTGATGAAGTATTCTTCGACCTCCCCCAGCGTGTGGCCGAGGCCACGTTTGCCCACCAGCCGCACCTTCAGCACCGGCGCCTCGACGATCGTGCCGATGTTCATCCGCAACGCGGCGGCGGTGCGGGCATTGCGGACGTGCATTCGCCCCTCGCTGTCGCGGAACAGCTTTGTCCACTGTTCGTAGGCGCTGAGGGCGTATCCGCCATCCTCGACAAATCGCAGCACATCGTCGAAGTCGCCGCGACTCAACCCCGCATAAGGCGCTGCGGAAACAACCTCGGCGTAGATATCGTCGGGCAGGAACGGCGCGCTGCATGCCAGCGCCAGCAAATGTTGCGCAAGCACGTCAAGGCCGCCCGGTCGAGGCGGGTCACCGTCCAGTTCCCGCGCGCCGACCCCCAGAATTGCAGCCTCGCATTCCAGCACCTCGAACCGGTTGGCCGGGACGAGAATGGCTTTGGATGCCTCATCCATGCGATGGTTGGCCCGCCCGACCCGCTGCAGCAGCCGCGAGACACCCTTTGGTGCGCCCACCTGGATGACCTGGTCAACACCGCCCCAATCGATGCCCAGGTCAAGCGACGACGTCGCAACCACGGCCCGCAGCGACCCGGCCGCCATGGCGCTTTCCACTTTTCGCCTTTGCTCCACCTGCAGCGAGCCGTGATGCAGGGCGATCGGCAGGGTGGTGTCATTCAGCTTCCACAGCGCCTGGAACATCAACTCCGCCTGCGCGCGTGTGTTGACAAAGACGATGGTCGTGCCTGCGCTTTTGATGTAGCCCATGATCTGGGGCGCGGCTTCGAGCCCCATATGCCCCGACCACGACAGACGTCCCTCCGGCAGTACCATCCGCAACTCGGGCGGCGCGCCGTCGGCTACCTCCAGCCGCCGCGTCGCTCCTGTATAAGCCTGGATCGCGTCCGGGTGCGCAACGGTCGCCGACAGGCCCACACGGCGGGCCGTAGGCGCCAGGGTCGCCAGTCGGGAAACACCCAGCGCAAGCTGATCCCCGCGTTTCGTCCCAGCTAGCGCGTGCACCTCGTCCATGACAATGCACTTCAGGGACCCGAAAAACGCCGGCGCGTCGGGCAGCGAGAGCAGGACGGCCAGGCTTTCCGGCGTCGTCAGCAGCATGTGCGGCGGCGACGCTTTCTGCCGAGCGCGGCGGTTCGCCGGGGTGTCGCCGGTGCGCGCCTCGATCGTGATGGCCAGCCGCATCTCCTGGACCGGGCGGGTCAGATTACGGGCGATGTCGGTCGCCAGCGCCTTCAACGGGCTGATATATAACGTGTGCAGGCCCGAACGCTGGTTGGCGGCGAGATCGACCAGGCTGGGCAAGAAACCTGCCAACGTCTTGCCCCCGCCGGTCGGTGCGATCAGCAGGACACTCTCTCGGGCCGTGGCGGCATCCAGCATCGCGATCTGATGCGGCCGTGGCGTCCAGCCCTGGGCGGCAAACCAGGTCAAAAATGGTTCCGGTAATGTTCCTGCCATGTCGCGAGATAAGCACGCGAGCGCAGGTGCGACAATGGGTTTTCGCCCTTGGGGCTTTCCCCCTGAGGGTTTTCCCCCTGAGGGTTCCCCCTGCGGTTTCCCAATTGGGTTTTCCCGCTACGTCTCGGTACAGCCGCCAGCCTCGTCAATCCGCCAAACAGGCTGACCGGCCGCGATCCAAACCCCGCCCACCCAGCGCTCCGGTGGACCGAGCGATAGAAAATCAATCGCGCCACTCAGCACGCGCCGCCCGACCTGGGTCAGCGACACCAATCGCCGGAATGGCTTTTCCCCAGGCTCGATCACGATGACCATCGGCCGGGCAAGCGCCATCTGCTCAACCACATGCAGGAACATCAGATCGCCCAGGAACGGCAAAGGCTCGCGACTCTGCATCAACATCGCGAACATCCGTCCGATCGGCATCGGCCCATCGGACAGGATCCGCAGCGACAGACGTTGCGTCAGTGACAGCCCGTCCTTGACCCCCGGCAATTCCCGAAGATGCCGCCGCAACGCCGGCGCCGCGAAGGGCAGCGCCGGCGTTCCAGTGGCCGCGATAGCGGCCAGATCTAATGGACCGGGCCGACGCAGCGCCGCCCACACCAATCCCGCCAGTTCAATCTGGGCCGGCGTTACGGACCTCCGCTCCGCCCACAAGGCAGCCAACGCTTCCGGGGCCAACTGGCCCAGTCCGAAGAAGCGCTCAACCGACGGATGCCGATCAATGCAGATAAGCTCGAGACAGGCCGGCAGCGGTCCCTGGCCCAGGTGCGCCAGGCAGCGCGCCAGAAGCAGTTGATCGTAACTATCGTGCTCGAACCACAATACGACGCGGTCGTAATGATGGGCCGCGGCCAACCTGGCTTCACTGTCGCGCAGTCCTTGGGCGAGCTCCGCCTCCGTCATGCCCGTGAACCACCCGTAAGCTCCGGCCAGAAAGCCGGCCCGCGTGCCGTCCAAGTTCGCCAGGTCAGGAACCGGCCCCTGGCAGACTGGATCCGAATACTCCAGGAAGTCGCCGGCAAATCCCGCCTGCCGCAACGAATCACGGATGTCGGAGCCGCAACGGATATGCAATGTCCGTAGGTCGGCATCAAGCATGGTCACGATCTCCCGAACTGGATGCGCCGCTGGACTGGCCAAACCCGGCGCCTGTGCCAACATACCCCGAAATGCCGCATCCTTCGGCCTGGCTGAAAGTTCACCCCTACGGGCTGTTTTGCGAGCCTGGCGGCTTCTTCATCGATCCGCTCCGGCCGGTCGACCGCGCCGTGATTACGCATGGCCACTCCGACCATGCGCGCCCTTGGCACCGTGCCGTGCTGGCGACAGCCGACACCTTGGCCGTCATGCGTGCTCGCCTCGGCGACGGCGCCGGCACAAGTCACCAAGCCCTCGGCTGGCACGACCGCATCACCCTTGGGGATGTCACGGTCTGGCTGGCACCCGCCGGGCACGTGCTGGGAAGCGCCCAGGTGGTAATGGAGTATCAGGGCAGCCGAGCGGTGGTCAGCGGCGACTACAAACGGGTCGCGGACCCCACCTGCATCAGCTTCGAGCCTGTCGCTTGCGACGTTTTTGTCACCGAGGCGACCTTTGCCTTGCCGGTCTTCGTCCATCCGCCGCCGCCTGACGAGATCCGACGGCTGCTGGACAGTGTGGCCCTCTTCCCGGACCGCACTCATTTGGTGGGCTGCTACGCCTTGGGAAAGTGCCAGCGGTTGATCGCGCTGTTGCGACAGGCCGGCTGGGACCGGCCGATCTGGCTGCACGGTGCCCTCGTCGCGATGTGCGAGGTCTACCGCCGGCGCGGCATCGAACTCGGCGACCTGCGCCCGGCAACCGTCGCGGCAAAGGCGGACCTCGTCGGCGCTATCGTCCTGGCCCCTCCAGGCGCGATCGCCGACCGCTGGGCGCGCCGGCTGGAGGATCCGGTGGTGGCGCTGGCCTCTGGCTGGATGCGGGTCCGCCAACGAGCAAAATCGCGCGGCGTGGAATTGCCGCTGGTGATCTCCGACCACGCCGATTGGAACGAACTCAACGCCACCCTGGATGCGGTCGCTGCTCCCGAGGTCTGGGTGACCCACGGTCGAGAGGAAGCGCTGATCCACGCCGCCGCCCAGCGCGGCATCAACGGTCGCGCGCTCCGCCTGCTTGGATATGGCGACGAGGATGAGACAGAAACCACGGAGGCTGCCTGACATGACCGAACCGCTCACGTTCACCTTCGACGACGACGGCGCAATCCCCAATTCCCACTGGCCGCTGCTGGTATACCGCGACGTGGTGCCAGCCGATGCGGCCGAAATCGAACGCTTATTCGCCGCCAACCATTGGCCGCCGGCATGGCGCGATGGCGTGCACCCGTTCCACCACTTCCACAGTTCCGCGCACGAGGCCCTCGGGGTCGCCCGCGGCGAGGCGTCGGTGCTGTTCGGAGGACCAAGGGGCAAAGTCCTGACCGTTCGCGCCGGCGACGTCGTGGTGATACCGGCCGGCGTGGCGCACTGCAATCAAGGCCAGTCCGGCGATCTGCTCATCGTGGGTGCATACCCGGACAATTCTGACGGGCCGGATTTGCGGCGCGGCAAGCCCGACGAGCACGATGCGGCGCAACGCGCGATCGACGCGGTCCCGCTGCCACCTGCTGATCCTGTAGCGGGCGGCACCGGGTCACTGGCGCAATTGTGGGCCGGGATGAGCAAAGCGCCACGATAAGGCTCTCGCGCTTGCCGCGACAGCCCCGTCGAGCGTGCGCGAAGGACCGAAGCTAGGAGTTCGTCAGGACGACCGCGGCCACGATCGCCGCGACAGCGCGTTGGCACGTCCGGAAGGTTCGTCGGCTTTGCCAGCAGTCTCCGACCACTGTCGCAACCTGTACGAGCCCCTCTTCCTCATAGAGGACAAAAGTCGGGTGCGCGGGGTTGTCGCTGACAGAGAGGACGACAACGGATGTCTCTCCTGACGGATCAATTTCCCGCTCCGCCGACCACGACGGGGTCAGTGACGCTGTCAACGCGGCGACCACGTCAAATTGCGGCGGGGCGTCGCATATCCGGATGTCGGCCGCTTGCGTCGGTTCTTCAGCATGTCGCCTGTCAGACATTGGAACCATACGGCGTCTCCTTCGGCTACGCTGAGCAGCGATCACGCGGATGCATGTGAGAGAAAAATGGTTAACGGCGGGTTAACGCGCCGGGCTGGGAAAGACGGAGTTGTCAACGGACTATTTCGGGCATATCGAGGATGATGACAGCCGGTAATGTGATCTCCGGAAGGACGCATGATTCCCACCAAGTGCCGCGGTTTATTGCAAAATCAATCTGACGATCCGCTCCTTCCTTGCAATCTTCCGGAGAATCCAGCCATGCGGTTGCGGACCCTTCTCCGCTCGGCGCAAGGGTCACAACTTCGTGATGATCGCACTGCGCGGTCGATCGTAGTCGATCGTACCGAGTGCCTCCGCAAAGTACCATGATCGGCCACCTGATGCCGCCTATTAAGCAGGCTGGATCAGCGGAGCCGGCTTTTGCGTCACGCCGCGGCGATCGCCAGTCGGCTTGCGGCCCGCGGACGTCCGATCAAGGGCAGCAGATGGGCGAGGTCGGGGCCGTTGTCCTCGCCGGTGAGCGCCAGACACAGCGGCTCCAGCAAAGACTCGCCGGTGCGTTCGGTCGCGCGCTCCAGTGCGCTGATCCAGTTTCGCCACACCGCGTTGTCCCACGGTTCGGGCGGCAGTAAGGAACCTGCGGTGAGCAGTAAGTCCCCGGCGCCTTCGATCACCGGCGGCACGATCGTGCCCGCGACAACCTCCCACCAGCCATGCGCCTCCTTCAACCGGTCCAGGCTCCCCCTGACCGCCAGCCAGAAGGCTTCCGTGGCGCCGCTTGGCAACCGATCGGCGACCGCGGCGAAATCCATCTCCCGCAAGACCTGGCGGTTCAGCGCCAGCATGGCTCCGACCTCGAAGCGCCCGTCCGCGAGATCGGCCAGCTCAAGCCGCCGGGCCAGACGATCCAATGGCAGTGCCTCGTCAGCGATGCCGACCATACATGCCGCGACGACGTTCGGTTCGACCCCGTCGCGGCGCAGGTTCCGCAGTGTCAGGCTGCCGATCTTTGGGCCGCGGGGCAGCACCCGTTGGGCAGGGTTCAGCGCGGGCAGGTGGCCAAACCGGAGCGGTTTGCGGCCACCACGCAAAACCTCGAACAATTCGATTTGCACGGCGGTATTGCCGGCATTGTCGCAGCCCCTGATAACGTGAGTCGTCGCATAGTCAATATCGTCCACCACACTGGCCAGGATCGGCGCTGGCGTGCCGTCGGCGCGGACCACGACAGGATCGGAAATGCTCGACAACGCCGCGTGCCGGGAACCCAGGATCAGATCGTTCCATTCCAGCGTCCGGCCCGACAGATTGAACCGCCAGTGGGGACGCTTGCCGCCGGCCTCAGCGTCCCGGCGCTGCTTGTCGGTCAGCGACAGCATGGCACGGTCGTATATTAGGGGCTGGTTGTGCTTGCGCCGGAACGCTTGCTTCGCGGTCAGTTCTTCCTTCGACTCAAAGCAGGGATAGATGAAATTGTCGCGCTTCAGGCGCTCGATGGTCTCCCGGTACAGTTCCAGCCGCTCAGACTGGCGGAACGATTCGTGCCACTCAATACCCAACCAGCGCAGATCCTGCGTAATCTGGTCGATCGGGCTGGGACCAGAGCCGCCCTGATCGAGGTCATCCAGCCGCAGCAGCATTTGTCCTTGGTTGCGATGGGCGAACAGGTCGTTGACCAGCGCCACGCGCCCGCTGTCGACGGTTAGGTGGCCTGTGGGGATGGCGGCAAACCGGACGCGGGTCATTCGTCCTCGCCAACTTCAACGTCGTCCCGTCGCGGGTCGAGTGACCGCCAGTCCCGGTCTTCCCGGCTCGCGCGGTTGTCGACGAAGTCGCCCAGTTCGGTGGCGCTTTTCCAACCGCCTTCACCGGCATCGACGACGATCGCGTCCTCGCCGAAGGCGAACCAGGCTTCGAGCAGTTCTTTGGACGACATGCCAGGGACCCGGCACCGCTCCACCGAGTCGCGAACATAGCGGCGAGCAAACGCGTTGGCATGCATCAGCGTGTCGAAGCCACCGACCTCCTCGGTGATGTTGTCGTGTGCGCCGCCGGACAGGTCGAGAATCCGGACGCGCCATCCGCCGTCTGGGGCGAAAAGATCACTCATGATCGTCCGAGCCGGAAAAGCCGTTCATCCGGGCAGGTTAAGGAACCCCAGCAGATGAAGCAACGGCAGCCGGCGAACACGGCGGCCGACGAACACCGCAGCCGGCGAACCGGGGCACGAGCCGCGATCCCCAGGGCCTCGGCGCCGGACGAGTTGGCGGCGCGAGGGCCCGCCCGCGTCCAGCTACGCCGTGATGCTTGGCAGCGCTGATGTCGTCCCGCTGTTTTGCACCGACCCGTTCCCCGACATGTAGCTGGCAATCAGTAGTTGTTGCTGCCAGCCGCCGCCGGATCCCGACGGCCCGTCTCCCCAGGCTCGGTTTGCCCAGGCCGTGCCGGTGTTCGTCAGGTCGACGCCGCCGCCGGATTGGCCGGGTGATCCCTCGCTACCCGGCGGTGGCGGCGGCTGCATTCCGCCCATCGCCGAGGCAATCGTGCCAAGGTCCGAGGTAATGGCGTTGAGGTCCTGCAGC
>DASYBP010000152.1:0-12861 GCA_036500715.1 Rhodopila sp. | reverse complement strand
AAATTAAGAAAGATGTCGCGCCCGTCGGCCAGATGTGCGGTCAGGAAGCCGCCACCGCCGATATTGCCGCAGCATGGGTTGACCACCGCCTCGGCGTAGCCCACGGCGACAGCGGCATCGATGGCGTTGCCGCCTTGGCGAAGGATTTCGACCCCGGCCTCTGCCGCCAGGCGCTGGGCCGAGACCACCAGGCCGGTTTTCGACTCGGTCGGGGGCAACGACGCCGCCTGGGCGGGGAGCACCAGCAGGCACAGGGCCAGCGCTCCCAGATTCAGGATGATGCGCAGAATACCGGCCCTAGGGATCGCTTTCGCCCCCGCTAGGCGGTTCCGGCGGATCGAACGCAAGGGCTTCCGCCACCGTCCAAGGCGACGCGTTGGGGAAGCGTGCCGCTGGCAGCCCGGTTTCGCGCGACGCGCGGCGGAGGGCATCAGGATAGGCCGCTGCGGCCAAAATCTCGGCCTGCCGCCCCAGGCTCGGTATGCTGCCCATAATCGAGCGAATCTCGCTCTGCTGTTCGAGGATGGTGACGATCCAACTTCGCGTCAGCCGCTCCGGCTGGACCCGAACCTTCAGCAAATGGTGCAGCAGCACCGCCAACCGGGACTGTAACTCACGCCGATCCCGAATAGTCTTCTCAGTCAGATATTCGATGAGGTTCGCTCGGTCGAGCCGATTCAACGCGCCGTCCGCTAAAGCCGAAACCTGCGCCGCAACCCATTCGTGCTCGTCTTGCTCGTATAGCTCGCGACCCCGTTCCGGCTCCGCGGTCGACGCTTGCAGGGTTTTCCCCATCGAATAGCTCCACAGCCTCTACGAGCAGGAGATAAGCCGAAACATGCAGCGCGCCAACGGCCGATGGCGTTGAACCGGCCGAGTTGGCGTTCCTAGTATCGCACATCAGACAAGCGCGATACGTCGCACTTGGTTTGAGGTGGCCGATTCACGCGGAAACCGTGATCGCTTCGCGACTCACGCTTCACCGCGATCGGACACTAGGTCACCGCCTGAATCGACGCCCCGACAATCTCCACGATCCGGTCCATCGTCGCCTTCGGCGTCGGCAGCGGCGGGGCGAAGCACAGCGTGTCACCACTCGCCGGCGGACCATCGGCGGCGGCGCGTAGACGCAGGATCAGGTTGCGATTCGCCGCCTCGGCGACGACCCGGGCGCCCAGACCTTTCGCGGGCGCCTTGCTGGCTTTGTCCTCCACCAGTTCGATCGCCGCCAGCATGCCGATGCCGCGCACCTCGCCCACATTCGGCAGAGTGAGCAGTGACTCCAACTCGGCGCGGAACCGGTCGCCTTGAAACCGCGCGCGCTCCAGCATGCCCTCTTTCTCGATGATGTTGATGTTCGCCAGCGCCACGGCGCAGCACACCGGGTGGCCGGAATAGGTCGCCGCGTGCATGAATTTTTCGTCCGGCGACGCGTCAAGCATCACTTCGTGCATGTGCTTGGAGATAATGACGCCGCCCAACGGCAGATATCCGCTGGTCACGCCCTTGGCGAAGGACATCAGGTCGGGCTTGGTGTTCCAGTGACCCAGACCGAACCACTCGCCGGTCCGGCCGAAACCGGTGATCACCTCGTCGGCGATCAGCAGCACGTCATGGCGATCACAGATCTCCCGCAGCCTGGGAAAATAGGTTGGCGGCGGCACGATCACGCCACCCGACCCCATCACCGGTTCGGCAATGATTGCCGCCACGGTGTCAGCACCCTCGGCCCGGATCGCTTCCTCCACCGCATCCGCCGCCCCGATGCCCGCGTCGCCATTGCCCTGCCAGCGATACGGGTATGGCGGTGCGACTTGCAGAAACTCGGGCACCATCGGGCCGAACATCTTCTGATAGTTCGGCAGGCTGGTCGCACTCATCGCGGCCAGGGTGACGCCATGATAGCCATAGCGGCGCGAGATGATTTTGACTTTGTTCGGCTTGCCCAGCCGCTTCCAGTGATACCGCGCGAACTTGAATGCGCTTTCGTTCGATTCCGCCCCGCCTGTGGTGAAATAAACCGCCGCCATGTTGTCGTATGCCAGGCCGACGAGTTTCTCCGCCAGCCTGATCGCCGGTTCGTTGGTGAAGCCGGCATAGGCGGAAGCATAGGCCAGCCTCTCCATTTGTGCCGCGGCGGCGGCGGCCAGTTCTTTCCGACCGTGGCCGATGTTCACGTTCCACAACGAGGACAATGCATCGATATATTCACGTCCGTCGGCCGCGCGCAGCATCGCACCTGAACCGGAGACATAGACCCTCGGGTTGGCATGGTCGTTGGCGAAATGCAGCGGGTGGATCAAATGGCGCTGGTCGGTCGCCACCAAAGCTTCGCCACTGGGAAGATCGTCCATCGATTGTGCCTCTCTTGGTATCGCGCATCAGAGGAGCGCGATACGCCAACTTATTTGAGGTGGCCGATTCACGCGGAAATTGTGATCGCTTCTCGACTCACGTATCAGCGCGATCGGACACTAGCTGGCGGTATCGTACAACATTACCGACAGGGTTTGAAGCGGGCTCGGTCAGCAGCCGTCACGCGCCGGCGTCAATCTGCCCGGCCTTGATCGCCTCCAGGAAAAGCCTGTAGTCGGCCTGGTTCTGCGCCGCATAGGCCAGCGCAAAGGCGGCGATCGCGCTGTCGAACGCCAGGCCGGTGCCGATATACCCGGCAATGCGCGCCGGATCTCCTGATCTGGCATGCGCCCGCGCCAGCGTGACTCCGCAAAGGGTCGCATGATATGGCAAAGCGCCCTCGGCTAGATCCGAGCCGATCAACGCCAGGCGGCTGTCCTTCAGCTGCCTGATGTAGCACTGCTGATCGTCGCCGCGATCGTCCGTCCAGCCCAGGAAGACATCGGGTACCGTCTGCATAATCCGTTGCCCCACTACTACCCGCTGCCCCTGGTTCTGGTAGATACTCGGGCCGGCAAACGGTGCCAGTGCTGACGTCTGGGCTTCCTTAAGCTGCAGCAACAGGGTCTGGTCGTCGCGGGTCACGAACAGGCCGATCGCGCAGAACGTCCCAACGCTTCCTACTCCCACGACCTTAAACGCGACATCGGCAAGTTCATAGCGATCCAGCAGGATCCGGCGCTCTTCCGGTAGCGAAAGCTTGTAGGATTCGAACGCGGTGCGGGCCACGATCTCGTGGGTGTTGTCGCGTTGACCGGAGAGCGAAGAGATCAGCGGCGGTCTGTCCTTGATCCGCCATTGTCCTTTAACGCGCTCGATCAGCTTGGGATAGCCGGCATGGCCCGCCTCGATCGCGGTTTGCAACCGTTTGAGTTCGCGGTCCCGCAGCTTGTCGTCGTTGATACCCTCCAGCACGTCGGTGACATCGACTCGCGACCGCCACGCGGTCAGCGGATCCAGACGCACCAGTTCCTGCATATGCCGCCGGTATGCCATGACCGCGGCACCGGCCAAAAACCGAGCGGCTTTGTCGCCCATGTCGCGCGACAGCGCGTTGATCGCGAAGCTGGCGGCCAGGCGCTTGATGTCCCACTCGAAAGGCGCCGGCAGTGTCTCGTCGAAATCGTTCACGTCGAAGACCGGTGTGCCCTCGGGCGATGCAAAGGTTCCGAAATTCGCCATATGGCAGTCGCCGCAGGCCTGCACCCAAAGGCCCGTTATCGGCGTTTCCGCCAGATCGGCGGCCATGATGGCCGCGCTTCCGCGGTAAAAGGCGAACGCCGAGGCACGCATCCGATCGTAACGGATGGGTAGCAGACTGGCGATCCGGTGGCGGCCGGACTCGATCAGGATCTCGATTGGATCGCGTCGCGTTGGGGACGGCGCCCAGTGGGCGTGCATCGTCCTTGGCACAATCTTACGAAGGGCCTGCCCAGCCTGACGCCGCTCCGCCGCGGGCAGGACGCTCGCCGTCTGCATGTGCTCCAAGGGCATTGGGGCTTTTCCGGAGGGTCGCAGTATATCACACCGCAAATCCCTTACGCTGCAAGTGTTAATTCGACCGGATCGGCAATATTCCCGAAAATTCTTTCGTCGCGTCGTCTTGATACTGTCACATTATCCATTCTGGCCGCAGCAATCGGAGCAAAACCAGCACTCCGCCTGCGATAGCGCCCGCAATGACATCGTCTGCCATGATGCCGAATGCGCTGTGCTGACGGTCGGCCCAGCCGATCGGCCCCAGCTTAGTGACGTCGAACAAACGGAACAGCAGGAACGCGGCGAGAAGACCCGGCAGCGTTGGCCTAGACAAGGCCAGCAAGCTGATCCACTGGCCGGCGAACTCGTCGATCACGACCCAGCCGGGATCGCCTGTCACGTGGGCGCGTGCCACGGCAACGGCGCCGCCGAGGGTGGCCAGCAGCGCGGCGACTGCCAGCGCCACCGGCGAGACCTGAAGCAACGCACCACCGGTCACCAGAGCGGCGGCCGAGGCGACCGTACCGGCGGCAATCGGCACATATCCCGTCCCGAAGCCAGAGGCGACAAAGCGGGCGAACCTCACGCCGCGAGGAACCGCTTGATGGCATCCAATGCGGGCTGCTCCGTCAGGATCGGGGCGTGGCCAATCTCCGGCAGGGTCACGACCTCCATGTCCGGGCGGACGGCCAACATACGAGACACTGTGCCTGGCAGCAGGATGTTGCTGAGCGCGCCGCGGACCAGCAGGACAGGCACATGCCCCAAGGCGCCGAACAGGGTCCAGAGGTCCGGGGTCGGCGCTTCCAGCAGGCGGGCGATCCGGATGTCCCAGACAGGATGCCAGCGCCCGTCGGGACCTGGCTGATAGGTCAGTTGCGCCATGCGGCGCCATGCGGCGTCGGTGTGCAGCGACATCGGCGGCAGGACGTCGCGCAGAAACGCAATGCAGGCCTCCAGGCTTTCCAGGGCCGGATCCTGGCCGACAAACGCGCGGACGAAATCGGCGCCGTCACTCCCGATGTCGGGGCCGATATCGTTCAGAACGACGCCCCGCGCCAGACCTGGACGGATGGCGGCCAAGCCCATGCTGAGCAGGCCGCCAAAACTCGTCCCGATTAGGACCGCGTGGTGGATGTGCAACGCGGCGCAGGCATCCAGGACATCGCGCGCGCATGCCCCGGGAGCGTACCGCTCGACCCGGGCGGCGCGGCCGGATTCGCCCCGGCCCGGATAGTCGATCGCCACGACCCGGCGCCCGGCGCCAATTGCCTCGGCCACGGTCTCGAAGTCGCCGCCGGTTCGGGCCAGCCCAGGCAGGCAAAGCACCGGTGCCATACGGTCGCCGTCGGCCCACTCTCGAAGGTGGATCGTCAATCCGTCCCAGGCGCGGATGCGGTGGATTACCGCGTCCAAGGCGTGGCAGAAAGAATCGGGGTGGAATCGTCGCGAGCCGCGCGATACATCACGACGTTCTCGGTCACCCGCTGGACATAGTTGCGCGTTTCGCCGCTGGGGATCAGCTCGATCCAGTCGACCATGTCCACCGGGCCCGTGCGCGGGTCGCCGTTCTCGGCGAGCCATTCGGCGACGCGTTGGGGACCCGCATTGTAAGCCGCGGCGGCGAGCGGCAAGCAATTGTCGAAGCGCGTCAGGACCTCCTGCAGATACGCCGTCCCGAGGCGGATATTGTGGCTCGCATCCACAGTCAATGTCGGAACCGAAGCGAGGACGCCAAGTTGTTTTGCCACCGCCGTGGCGGTCGGCGGCATCAGTTGCATCAGCCCGCGCGCACCCGAGGCACTGATGGCGCCGACGTCGAAGCTGCTCTCCTGTCGCATGATTCCCAAGGAGAATGCCGGATCGGGCGGCGGCGCCGGATTGTAGGGGGCCGGCCAGCCCAGATGGGGCAGGGCGATCCCGTCGCGACCCATGCGGCGCGCCACGAACACCGCGGCGTCTGGTACCCCGGCATAGGCGGCGAAGGCCGCGGTCAGTGCGCGCTCCGCTGGGATCGGCGCCAGTTCGTCCATCCGCGTCAGGAACGTCCGTGCGTGCCGCGGGTCGCCCCAGGCGATCAGCCACGCGGCGGCGCGCACAACCTCGTGCCCGGTGAAGGCCAGGGCGGTGTCCTGCGTCCAGGCCGGATCATGCAGCTTGGCGATCTGTGCGCCCGGTGCCTCGCCCAGCGCGAGCGCGGCAAGCTGCCCATAGAAGGTTGTCGGCCACGCGGCGGATTTTGCGTATTCCGGCCGAGCATCCCGTCCCGCCGCGGCAGCCGACCGCGCCAGCCAGTAATGCGCCCTGGATTGGGTGATCGCAGCGTGGGAGGCTGCCAGCGCGCGAAAATGTTTTTCCGCCGCTGCCGGGTCATGCAACATCCGCAGGGCAATGAACCCGGCCAGGAAATTGGCCTCGGCCCGCTGCTCGTCTGGCAGCTCGCCATGTCCCAGGACGATCTTATAAGCCGTCTTGCTGTCACCATCATGCAGCAGTTTGCGTGCCAGGACGTTTCGCTCGGACCAGAACGCCAGCGGATTGTCGGCATCGGCGGTCTGTGCCAGCAACGCCGCGGCATTGGCATCGCGATTGGCGTGGCGGAACGCTCGGGCACGGTCCAGAGTCAGGCCGGGGTCGGCGCGCATCGCCTGTGGCAGCGACGCCACCAGTGCCTCGGTCCGCGGCTCGTCCCGCTTGGCCGCGAGCCGAGCCTCGGCGCCCGCCTGACGGGTGGGATCCAGGCGCATGATCTGGCGGGCGGCGGCAGACGGATCGGACAGCCAGGCCAGACGCTGGAAGCGCGCCCACTGGTCGTCAGCCGTGGCGACACCGCCCCAGCGACGGAGGAACGCCGCTTCATCGGTGGCGAAAGTGATCTCGTTGACCCACGCCTGACGCGCCAGGGCATTCGCCTCAGCGGTTCGGCCTGCATTGGCAATGGCTTCGGCGCAGCGCAGCGTGGCGCCGGCCTGTGTGGGCGCCGGACCGCATTGCGCCAGGACCGACGCGTCGTCCGGGTCCGCTGCGATCGCCTCCTGCCGCCGACGCTCGAGCGTTGCCTGCGCGGGCCAGTCCGGATTGCGCTGCATGAAGTCCGCGATCTCCGCCGACGTGGCGGCGCCAGAGGCACGCAAGCGAAGATACAGCACAAGTTTCTCTGCCACCGGGTCGGCATAGCGCCCCGCCAAAGCCTGCGCCTCGGCCCAGCGATCGGCCTTTACGGCGATCAGCGGGTTTGCATTTTGCGCACGAACACCCCCGGCCAGGAACAGCGCAAAGCCGGCCGAAAGGAATCGAATCGGAATGCACATGAACCCTTTTACCAAGCGCAGCCTTGCGGCGCATCAACCGCGCGCCTAGTCTCCCGATTCGAAAGTCCGTCATAGTGTGGATCAGCCGCTTTGGGGACTTTCGGATCGATAAGGACACTAGCAAGCCATTGTTTTCTAGTGTGGCTAATGGTTCCAAAGTCCGCTCCGGCGATGCCACAGTATGGCGGACTTCGGAACCACCGCACCAGGTTCCGCCACTTCCGTTGCAGCCGGTTTGGGGAGAGTGATAATGTTCAAGGGATCGCTCGTCGCGTTGATCACGCCCATGCGGGCAGACGGGTCGGTCGACGAGAAAGCCTACGCCGAATTCGTCGACTGGCAGATCAAGGAGGGCACCCACGGTGTGGTCCCGGTCGGCACCACCGGCGAAAGCCCGACCTTATCGCACGAGGAACATCGCCGCGTTGTGGAGATCGCCATCGAGGTCGCTGCTCGCCGTGTTCCGGTGATCGCCGGCGCCGGATCCAACAGCACCGAGGAGGCGATCGCGCTGGCCCGCCACGCCAAGGAGGCGGGAGCCGACGCGGCGCTGATCGTTACCCCGTACTACAACAAGCCGACCCAAGAGGGGATGTTTCTGCACTACACCGCCATCGCCGACGCCGTCGAACTGCCGATCATCATTTACAACATTCCGCCGCGTTCCGTGGTCGACATGAGCGTGGACACGATGGCTAGGCTGGCGAAGCACCGCAACATCATCGGCGTGAAGGATGCGACCGCCAATCTGACCCGGCCGCTGCACACGCGCCGTGCGTGCGGCGAGGATTTCTGCCAGTTGTCAGGCGAGGATCACACGGCCCTGTCCTACAACGCCGCGGGCGGCCACGGCTGCATCAGCGTGACCGCCAACGTCGCACCGCGACTTTGCAGCCAGATGCAGACCGCCTGGGCCGAGCGCCGGATCAACGAGGCAATGACCCTGCAAAATCGCCTGGTGCCGCTGCACGACGCGCTGTTCAGCGAGACTAGCCCGGGACCGGTGAAATACGCCGCCTCGTTGCTTGGCAAGACTTCGGAGCACTGCCGTTTGCCGCTCGCGCCGCTGATGGAAGCCTCCCGAGCCCGTGTGAAAGCCGCCATGACCGAGGTCGGGCTGCTCAACTGAGGCCGTCACGGTCATGGCCGGGCACCTCCCGGCCATCCGGCGACACCTCAGCGACACGCAGATAATCTATCATGGCGGAACCCAGGAAAAAGGGCCTGATCTCCCACGGCGTCGCGGCCCAGAACCGCAAGGCGCGGTTCGACTACGCGATCAAGGACACCGTGGAAGCCGGAATGGTTCTGAAGGGCCCGGAGGTTAAGTCCTTGCGCCTTGGCCGTGCGACGCTGTCCGAAGCCTGGGCCGGGGAGCGCGAGGGGGAAATGTGGCTGTTCAACGCCTACATCCCGGAATATCAGGGCGGCGTGCTGTCGCGGTTCGAGCCACGGGCGCCACGCAAACTGCTGCTGAAGAAGAAACAAATTGTCCAGCTGCTGGGTGCGGTGGCAAAGCAGGGCGTCACGTTGGTGCCGTTGCAGATCCACTTCAACGACCAGGGGCGAGCCAAGGTACTGCTGGGCGTCGGGACCGGACGGCAGAAGCACGACAAGCGAGAAGCCATCAAGGACCGTGACTGGAAGCGCGACAGGGCTCGGCTGATGAGCCACCGGGGGTGAGAGACCCCTAGCTGAGGTCCGCGGACGAGGGAGCCGGCGCCGGACAGGGGCGGACCCTGCGGCACGAAACTGGTTTAAGATCGGCCACGTTTCGGAGTAGATCGCCTGCCCAGACGCTGAGGCGCCCGCCCATGACCCGAATCGCCGATCTCCCGGATGCCGACCTGCAGGCCCTGCGGCGCCAGACTCAGTCGGAGTATGACGCGTTCCGCGGCCGCGGCCTCAGGCTCGACATGACCCGCGGGAAACCGTCGGCGGAGCAACTCGACCTGGCGGAGGCGATGCTGGCGCTTCCCGGCAATCGTGACCACTTCGCCGAAGCCGGTGACGACGCCCGGAACTACGGCGTTCTGCAGGGCCTTCCCGAAGTCCGCGCGCTATTCGCCCCGTTGCTCGGTGCGCCGCCTGACCAGATCGTCGTCGCCGACAATTCCAGCCTTGCGGTGATGCACGACTGCATCGTCTGGGCGCTGCTGAAGGGCGTTCCCGGCGGCTCCGAGCCCTGGGGCAAATCGCCGCTGGCCTTCATCTGCCCCGTGCCAGGCTACGACCGCCACTTCGCGTTGTGCGAGGAATATGGCATCCGTATGCTCCCGGTGCCGATGACCGGCCAGGGCCCGGACATGGACGCGGTGGAAGCGCTCGTCGCTGACCCTTCCGTGAAAGCCATGTGGTGCGTCCCCAAATACTCCAACCCCAGCGGGGACGTGTATTCGCCGGACACCGTTCGCGGCCTCGCGGCGATGAAAACCGGTGCGCCCGATTTCCGCCTGTTCTGGGACAACGCTTACGCGGTCCACCACCTGACCGACCACCGCCACGCAATAGCAAACATTCTCGCCGCGTGCGCCCAGGCTGGCAACCCGGACCGACCTTTCATTTTCGCTTCCACGTCGAAGATCACCCTCGCCGGAGCTGGGCTGGCATTCTTCGGCTCTTCCCCAGCCAACGTCGCCTGGTATCTGGGACGGCTTTTCAAGCGCACGATCGGCTCCGACAAGCTCAATCAGCTTCGACACGTCCGCTTCTTGAAGAACGAAGCTGGGCTGATGCGGCACATGGACGCCCACCGCGCGCTGCTGGCGCCGAAGTTCACGGCGGTGCAGGCCGCCCTTGACCAACGCTTGTCCGGCACCGGCGCGGCAACCTGGGCGCAACCCCAAGGCGGCTACTTCATCAGCCTGGACGCCACGCCCGGCACAGCAAAACGCATCGTCGCCCGGGCCAGGGACGCCGGTCTGGCACTGACCGCGGCGGGCTCGACATGGCCGCACGGCAGCGATCCGAGCGACAGCAATTTGCGCCTCGCCCCCACCTTTCCGTCACTCGCCGATGTCACCGTTGCATCCGAAGGTATTGCGTTGTGTGTCCTGCTCGCGGCGATCGAGAGGCAATGCGCGGAGCGCGCGCCCAACCAGGCGCTTGCCTGAGCCGATCCTTGCGTCCACCTTCCCGCCGACACAGGGAGGAGACGCAGAATGGAGCTGACACGCAGGGCCGCCCTTGGTGCAATCGCGGCGACCGGCGTGCTTGGCCGGCTACGCGCCCAGCCGCCTGTCATCCGCATCGGCGTCCTCACCGATCTGTCCGGCCCTTACAGCAGCCTGAGCGGCCCGGATGGTGTGGCGGCCGCGCGGCAGGCCGCGGCGGAGTTCATGTCCGCCGTTCCGTCGGTTCAGGTCGAGGTTGTCGCAGCCGATCATCAGAACAAGCCTGACGTCGGCGCGGGCATCTTGCGGAATTGGTACGACCAGGGTGATGTCGACGTGGTCACCGACCTGACCAACTCCGCCGTGGCGCTGGCGGCGAACAACATCTCAGCGGAAAAGAACAAGGTCTGCCTCGTGACTGTGGGCGGCAGTTCCACCCTGACTGGTGCCGCCTGCACCCCCAACCTGGTGCACTGGACATACGACAGTTGGAGCCTGGCCCATTCCACCACCACCGCGCTCGTCAAAACTGGCGGCAGTGCCTGGTACTTTGTCGGACCCGACTATGCCTACGGCAAAACACTCGTCTCGGATGCGACGAAATTCGTGGAGCGGGCCGGCGGGCGTGTCATGGGATCGGCGCTGTTTCCGTTTCCCGAGACAACCGATTTTTCCGCCTATGTGGTGCGCGCGCAAAGCAGCGGCGCCAACGTCATTGCGTTTGCCTCCGGCGGCGCCGATCTGGTGAACTTCATCAAGCAGGCGTACGAGTTCGGAGTGACCGGGACCGCCAAGATCGCCGCCATGACCGGGTTCATCACCGACGTGCAAAGCGTCGGCGTGCAGATCGCACAGGGCATGATGATCACCGAGAACTTCTATTGGGATCTCAATGACCGGACCCGAGGCTGGACCACCCGCATGCGGCCGCACCTGCCGCCAACGGTGATCCCGAACTCGCTCGATGCAGGCGACTATGCCGGCCCGCTGCACTATCTGAAGGCGGTGAAAGAACTCGGCGTTACCCAGGCCAAGGCATCGGGTCGCGACGCCGTGGCGATGATGAAGAAAATACCGACGGACGACGATTGTTTCGGCAAAGGTGCAATACGCGCCGACGGACGCAAGATCCATCCAGCCTATCTGTTCGAGGTCAAGAGGCCTGAGGACGTGAGGGGCTTCGGCGACCTGTATCGGCTCGCTTACGAAACGCCCGCCGCGCAGGCGTTCCGGCCGATGGGCGAAGGTGGTTGTCCGCTGATCAAGGCCTGATATCGACGGGCAAGCTTGTCAGGCAACACCCCGGACACCGCCCGTATCCGCCTGTGCAGTTGATGTTCGGACTACGGAAAGAACGGTATCGCGCATCAGTTGGACCGCGTCCGCCAGGTTCGTCGTGTTGTCCCGCACCGTGATGGCGTGGTGGCCGGCCTTCACCGCCTCCGCCGAGACATCGCCGGTGCGTTCGAGGACCGCGTTGGCCGCGGACTCCGTCTCAAGGATTTTGGCAACAATGTCAGTAGCCGTTGCGGCCTGCTTTTCGATGGAAGCGGTGATTGCGTCGGCGATCCCATTTATCGCAGTGATCGTCTGCTCGATACGCGCGACCGCTGTCCCCGATGCCCCGGTCGCGAGGCGAACCTGATCGATCTGCTGAGCGATCGCATCGGTCGAACGCGCCGTCTGTGTGGCAAGCTGTTTGACCTCCGAGGCGACCACCGCAAAGCCCTTCCCGGCATCACCCGCGCGCGCGGCCTCGATCGTCGCATTCAGCGCCAGGAGATTGGTCTGCATGGCAATACTGCGGATCATGTCAGCCACCGCACCGATTTCGGAGACCTTTTGATCGAGCGTCTCGATCGTCGTTCGCGCCTCGGTGCCGGCGGCGACCGCTTCCCTCACGACAGCGTTGGATTGCATGATTTCCGCACTGACCTGGCGGATCTCGGCGGAGAGTTGTTCCGCGCCGGACGATACCGCCTGCGCATTGACCAAAGCGCACGTTGCCGCGGCGCCCGCCTCCTTTGCCGATCCGCCGGTACGCCCCGCTGACCCGTGCAAGGTATTGGCAGTCGCGGCCATCGCGGCGGTCCGGGCGCCGATTTCGCGCAAGGCGGCGCCCATCTCGGCCTCGACTTTCTCGGCCATGTGCACCAGGGCCGCCTGCTTTTCGTCGTCTGCCCGCGCGCGTTCCGTCGCCGCGGCCGCCTCGAGTTCGTGTCCCCGGGCAGAAGCGTCGCGCAACTGCTCTAGCGCGCGGGCCATGTCGCCGATCTGGTCGGTTCGCCGCGCCCAAGGGACTTGACTGTTCAACGCACCGCCCGCAATCGCGCGCATGACAACGGCGAGATCGGAAACCGGGCGGATCGTAATCCGAAGGGCAAAGTAGTAGAGCAGCGCTGTCGTAGCAGCAATGATCAGAACGGCAACGCCGGTTTGTCGGGTAATTTCCGTCATGAACGCCTGCGCCTGCGCAATTGGGACGCCCACGTACAGGACTCCCAATATTCGACCACCGCTATCGTGAATCGGCTCGTAGACGG
>DASYBP010000151.1:0-6938 GCA_036500715.1 Rhodopila sp. | reverse complement strand
CATCCAGGTCCTGGCCATGCAGCGGGCTGGTTTCATCGATCACATGCAGCAGCGTCCACGGCATCACGAAAACCGGCAAATGCGATTGCGCTAGCTGTAAATCGTGAATGCGACGAAAAAAGCCGCCCTCGGCGGTGGTCTCCGCCAGCAGAACGAACAGCCGTGCGTTGGCGCTGGTCATGATCGACGTGCGCGCATTGGCGAGGCGCAACATCAGCGTCGGCTGACCGTTGTGCGTGGTGATGACGACGTTGTCGGCGAAGACGATTTTCGCGCGCGGCCGGGCAAAACGCACGAACAGCAGCCCGGTGAAGATGGCGGTGAAGACGGTGCCGCTGACGATCTCGGCCGCGGCGACGGTATGACTGTACAGCGTCGCCGGCGCCATCACACCGTAGCCGACCGTGGCCAGGGTCTCCATGCTGAAAAAAAGTACGTCGCTGAAGGCCCAGGGGCGCGCGTTGGTGACGCCGCCCGGGTCGAGAACATATAGCAGGGCGAAGACCAAGTTGACCGCCAGCCAGCATCCAACCATCGCCAGGAAGAAGCCAGGCCACGACAGGCTGACCGCCAGGTGGTACGGATCGCGCACGTCGAAGCGCACCACGCCCAGCTTCCACACTCCGAGATCCTTCCGCCCGACGGCGATCGGTTTCGGCGCCCGGCGCTGCTTTCGCTCCGACATGACCGAAAGCCTATCCGCTCCGACCGTGTGGCGTCACCCCAGCCATTTAGAGGACTCATGGCCGACCGATGGAGCAGGCCATGCGTTTGTCGATCGCCAAGCTCGCGGGTGCCGAGTGCACTAAGACGTGATCGCCCGCGAGCGCCCATGCAACGGCATGGAATCGGCCGCCCGCGCGTCTAGACAAGTGGGTGTTGTCGGTATGAATCGACCCCAAACCGCTGAGGGATACGGGTTACAGGTGCAATCGGGGGAGACAAACCAGGTTAGGTCAGTCCCGTGCTGATCGAGGCACTTCACCTATCAACCGTCAAAACTGGGACAGGAGAAGCCGCATGAACCGCTCGATAATCGCAATAAGCCTGGCTGCCAGCCTATGCGCGGTATCGGTGGCTCCGGCGAATGCCGGAGGACGTGGTGGTGGTGGTTTCCATGGAGGCTTTCATGGAGGCTTTCGTGGAGGTTTCGGTTTCCACCACGGATGCTGCTTCGGAGGCGGTTTTTGGTGGCCAGGAGTAACGTTCGGGTTGGGATTGGGAGCAATCGCCGCTGCGCCCTACTACTACCCGCCGTATTACTACCCTCCGGCATACTATCCGCCTCCGGTCTACCACGCGCCGCCACAAACTTATCAACCGCCTCCGCAGGCCTACAGCCAAGCCGGCGGGGGCGGTCAGAGTTGCGACGCGGGTGGTTATGTGTGCCCGATGGACCATCCAGTGGCCGTGGGGGCAGCCTGCTATTGCCCCGGAAATAGCGGTCAGAAGGTGGCGGGCAGGGCAAACTGATGGTCATCGGACGTCCAGCGGCCGGCCTCGGTCTGGATCGACGCGGCCGCGGCGCGATGGGCCGGCTAATGTCCCAATTAGACTAAGGTTCAGTCTGCTCCCGGCGGCGACCTGAATGGCGTCAGTGGCTTGCATCGCATGCGGCGGGAGGCGTTCAATTGGGACAGTTGAAGATTAGCGGCCGGTATAACGGTCCTCGACCCCTTTTAGGGAACCAGCGGGCTGGCGGTCCTGATCTTCTTGGGCAGGTCCGCGGTGGTCCAGCCCCCGCCCAGGGCCTCGATCAGCGCGACGCTCGCCACCAGACGGCTTTGCTGCACCGCTAGCGCGGTCTGCTGGTCCCCCAGCAGCAGCGTCTGCTCCGTGATCACACTGGTGTACGCCACCGTCCCCGCCCGATAGGCATTCAGCGTCGCATCCACCGCTCGGCTCGTCGAGTTCACAGCGATCGCTTCCGCGCGCGCTTGCTGCTGCAGAATACGCAGGTTCGACAATGCGTCCTCCACCTGCTGGAACGCCGTCAGCACGGTCTGGCGATAGGACGCCACCGACGCATCATACAGCGCCCTGGCCGCGGCCACGTTCGCGGCGCGAAGCCCGCCGTTGAACAGCGTTTCCGTCCCCGTGGCGCTAATCGACCAGAATTGGTTGCTGAGCTTGATCAACTGTCCCAGCGGGAAGCCCGCATACTCGCCCAGCGCTGACAACGAGATGTCGGGGTAGTAAGCCGCGACCTCCACCCCGATCACCGCGTTCTCCTGCTGCATCACCCGCTCCGCGGCCGCGACATCGGGACGGCGTTCCAGCAGCGTGGACGGCAGGCCGGGCGGCATGATCGGAACGCGGGCCGCCAGTGGCGCCGGCGCGATGGTCAGGTCGGCCGGCGGATGCCCGGTCAGCATTGCGATCGCGTGCTCGAATTGCTGCCGCTGCACCCCCACCGCCACCAGCTGCGCCTCAGTCGATTGTAGCTGCGCCAGTGCGGTCACGTAGTCGATACTGGATGAGGTGCCCGCGTGATACTGATTCTCCGTGATCCGCAACGCCCGCCGGAAAG
This sequence comes from Rhodopila sp., assembly GCA_036500715.1. Classification (GTDB taxonomy): domain Bacteria; phylum Pseudomonadota; class Alphaproteobacteria; order Acetobacterales; family Acetobacteraceae; genus Rhodopila. Next base: position 4,408 of record DASYBP010000151.1, on the reverse strand, counting down.
CCGCGACGGTATCCCTCAGCAACTGCTCCAGGGAGTCCTCGGCCCGCAGGTCGAAGTAGTCAGTGGCGAGGGCCGCCTGCGCCGAAAGCTTCGCATTCGCCAGATCGGCGGCACTGACCTGAGCCGCCGCGGTACTGCTTTCAATTTGCCGGCGAATGCGACCCCAGACGTCCAGATCCCACGAAACCGTGCCACTGAGGCTGTACGTCGTACCGCTGCGCGAACTGCTGCTGAACGAGGACCCCGACGACGACGAGCTTCCCCCCGCGCCGCTGCCGCTGCGCGTGACGGCGGGGCTCAGCGCGAGGATCGGAAACAGGCCCGCTCGCGCCTCGGCCACCAGGGCAACGGCATTCTGATACTGCGCCTCGAACGTTTTCACGTTCTGGTTCGACACCTCGACCATGCGCTCCAGCCGGTCGAGTTCGGGGTCGTGGTACACCGACCACCAGGCACCTTTGTCCATGGTGTCCGCCGGCTCGCTGATCTTCCAGCCCGCCAGCTCCTTGAACGTCGCCGCTTCGGGTGCGTCAGGACGTTTGTAGTCCGGCCCGACCATGCAACCGGCCAGGACCATGCCCAGCACCGTGCCCAGCAATGGGCAAACCCAGACGTGACGCATTACTCGGCAGCCTCCGGCGTCGTCAGATCGGGGAAGGCCCGATCCCATTGTCGTTTCGTGAACAGCCGGAAACGGTCGAGGTACAGATAAACCACCGGCGTTGTGTAAAGGGTCAGTACTTGGCTCACCATCAGTCCGCCGACGATGGAAATGCCCAGCGGGCGGCGCAATTCGCTGCCGTCGCCGAAACTCAGCGCCAGCGGCAGGGCACCCAGCATCGCCGCGCTCGTCGTCATCATGATCGGGCGGAACCGCATCATGCAGGCCTCGAAGATCGCCTCACGCGGGTTCAGACCGATTGTCCGTTCGGCGTCCAGTGCGAAGTCGATCATGAGAATGGCGTTCTTTTTGACGATGCCGATCAGCAGGATCACGCCGATCGCCGCGATCAGGCTGAATTCCGTGCCGAACAGCATCAGCGCCAGCATCGCCCCGATGCCGGCCGACGGCAGGGTGGACAGAATCGTTATTGGGTGGATATAGCTCTCATAGAGCACGCCCAGCACAATGTAGATGGTGCCCAGGGCGGCGAACAGCAGCACCGGCATGGTGCTCAGCGATTGCTGGAAGGTTCGCGCCGCCCCCTGGAAAGAACCGTGGATCGAAGCCGGCATCTGGATCTGCCGCATCGCCTGCTCAATCGCCGCGGTCGCGTCGCTCAGCGACTTTCCTGGCGCCAGGTTGAAGGAGATCGTGCTCGCGACGAACGAGCCCTGGTGGTTCACCGCCAATGCCGTATGGCCGGCCTCAAAGTGAGCGAAGGCCGACAGCGGGATCATCGTTTCCTTGCTGGTGCTGACCGGGGCCGCCGATGACGCAACCCCTTTGCCGATGTTCGCCAGCGCGTTTGTCGCCGCGTTGCGCGCGGAGCTGGCCGCGATGGTGGCGGCGGTGGTGGTGGTGGCCGCTTTCGCTGTCGTCACCGTGCCCACGACCGCGTTTGACTGCTCGACACCCGAGGCCGGGCCGCCCGTCGTGCTGACGTAGATGTCCTTGAGCGTCTCCGGGCTCTGCCAGTAGTGAGGCGCCACCTCCATGACGACGTGATACTGGTTCCGCTCATTGTAGATCGTCGAAACCTGGCGCTGCCCGAATGCATCATACAGTGTGTTGTCGATCTCCTCGGCGTTCACGCCCAGACGGCTGGCGGTTTCCCGGTCAATCACTACATCGGTTTCGAGACCTTTCTGTTGCTGGTCGGAATTGACGTCGCGCAGCACCGGGTCATGCTCCAGCGCGGTGACCAGCTTTGGCGCCCATTCATAGAGATCGGCCGCGTTCTCGGATTGCAGCGAGTATTGATAGGCGGCGTTGGTCTGCCGGCCGCCGGTCGTGTTGACGTCCTGGACCGGCACCAGGAACAGCTTCACCCCCGGCACGGCCAGAAGCGCTTCACGCAGCCGGTCCATCACCGTCTCGATCCCGTCACGCACCGGCCGTGGTTTCAGCGTAACGTAGACCGAACCGGCGTTCGTCGCCCTGGCGCCGCCGTTGGCGCCGGTAAATCCAACCACCGTGTCCACCGCCGGGTCACGTTGCACAATATCGGAAAGCTGCTTGAGCTTCTGCTCCATGGCCTGGAAGGAGATGCTTTGGTCGGCCTGCAAGCCACCTGCCATCCGGCCGGTATCTTCCATCGGAAAGAAGCCCTTCGGCACGACAACATACAACGCGACGTTGAGGGCGACGGCCATCAGCAGCACCAGCATCACGAGCAATGAATGCCGCAGTGACCATGCCAGCGTTCGGCCGTACAGCGTGATCGCCCGGTCGTACAGCGTCCGCTCCGCCACGGCTCGCCGGTCGGCTGGCTTCAGCAGCAGTGCACACATCATGGGCGTGGTGGTCAGCGAGATTGCCAGCGACACCATGATCGACACCGACAGCGTGACGGCGAACTCCCGGAACAGGCGACCGACGATGCCGCCCATCAGGAGGATCGGCAGGAACACGGCGATCAGCGAGATACTGATCGAAATGACCGTGAAGGCGACTTCCCTGGCACCGCGCAAAGCGGCCTGCACGCGCGGCATTCCGTCCTCGATGTGGCGGGATATGTTTTCCAGCACCACGATCGCGTCATCGACCACGAACCCGGTCGCGACGGTCAGTGCCATCAGCGATAGATTGTCCAGGCTGTATCCCAGCGGGTACATAATGGCGAACGTGCCGGCGATGGATACCGGCACGGCGACGGCCGGGATCAGCGTCGCTCGGGCACGCTGCAGGAACAGGAAAACCACGCCTGTCACCAGCCCGACCGCGATCAGCAACGTCATCTCGGTATCGTGCAGGCTGGAGCGGATCGTGACCGTGCGGTCCATCGTCGTCAGCAGATCGACGTCCCTTGGCATGGCCGCCAGCAGGTGCGGAATGGCTGCCTTCACGCCGTCCACGGTATCGATGATGTTGGCGCCGGGCTGGCGAAAAACCACGGCGACAACCGCGGGCTTGCCCTGCGAAATGCCGGCGTGCCGGATGTTTTCGACGGAATCGAGCACGTCGGCCACATCCGACAGGCGCACCGGGTCATTGTTGCGGTAGGCGATCACCAGCGGTCGGTAATCCGCCGCGTGGGTTGCCTGGTCATTGGTATAGAGCTGATAATGCAGCGACGCCGTGTCGATGGACCCTTTCGGGCTGTTGGCATTCGCCGACGCCAGGGCGGCGCGGACGCCTTCCAGCCCGATGCCGTATTTGAACAGCGCGGTCGGATTTAACTCCACTCGCACGCCCGGCAGGGCCGCGCCGCCGACGATGACCTGGCCGACGCCGGAGATCTGCGACAATCTCTGCGACAGCACGGTCGCCGCCGAGTCGTATAGTTGCCCAGCCGTCAGCGTCTCCGAGGTCAGGGCCAGGATGACAATGGGTGCATCGGCCGGATTGACCTTCCAGAACGTCGGATTGTTGCGCAGGCTGGTCGGCAGGTCCGCCCGGGCAGCGTTGATCGCCGCCTGCACATCACGCGCCGCGCCGTTGATGTCGCGGTCCAGGCCGAACTGCAGCACGATCCGCACCGACTCCACCGAACTGATGGAGGTCATCTCGATCACATCCGCAATCTGGCCCAGGTGGCGCTCCAACGGCGCCGCGACGATGGACGCGACGGTATCGGGGCTGGCGCCGGGCAAGATCGCCTGAACCGCGATCGTTGGAAAATCCACCCGCGGCAGCGGCGAGACCGGGAGTCTGAAAAACGCGAAGATCCCAGCCAGCGCAATGCCGATCGTCAGCAATGTGGTCGCGACAGGGCGCGCGATGAACGGCGCCGCGATGTTCATTCCGCCGGGCTCACTTCCCCTCCTACCCAATAGCCGCTTACTCGGCGGGCTCCGGCGTCGCCAGCCCGGGAAATGCCCGGTGCCAATGTCGCTTCGCAAACAGCCGGAAACGATCCAGATATAGATAAACCACCGGCGTCGTGTATAGCGTCAGCACCTGGCTCACCATCAGCCCGCCAACGATGGAAATGCCCAGCGGGCGGCGCAACTCACCGCCATCGCCGAAACTCAGCGCCAGCGGCAGGGCGCCCAGCATCGCCGCGGCGGTGGTCATCATGATCGGGCGAAAGCGGATCAGGCAGGCCTGGTAGATCGCGTCCGCGGGGTCCATCTCGTGCGAGCGTTCCGCCTCCAGCGCGAAGTCGATCATCAGGATGGCGTTCTTCTTGACGATGCCGATCAGCAGGATCACGCCGATCGCGGCGATAATGCTGAATTCGGTGCCGCACAGCAGCAGCGTCAGCAGCGCGCCTACGCCAGCCGAGGGCAGCGTCGAGATGAT
>DASYBP010000150.1:0-3619 GCA_036500715.1 Rhodopila sp. | reverse complement strand
GAAGGTGAAGCGTGTGTCGGTCGCATGGCGGCGGGCATAACGATAGGCAATGGCGGCAAGCAGTAGCGCGCCGGCGTGGGTGGTCATGTGCAGCCCGTCCGCTACCAGCGCGATCGAACCGAACAAGAGACCGCCGGCGATCTCCAGCAGCATCATCGCGCCGCACAGCCAGATGACCCACCAAGTGCGCCTTTCGGCCTGCTCGTGGCCCTCGCCGAGGAAGACGTGGTCGTGGGGTTCCATGACGCGCCTCACTTCAGATAGGTGCGAACGACTTCCAGCAATTGCTCGACGGCGTCTGTGTTCATCGCGCCAGTGGGATCGACGAGATGGGTGCGGACGTGGTCCTCCACCACTTCCGCCATCAGGCCGGCCATTGCGCCGCGGGCACCGGCAATCAGGTGCATGACCTGCTCGCAACCGGCCTCGCCTTCCAAGGCGCGCTCGATTGCCTCGACCTGGCCGCGCAGGCGGCGGACACGGGCGAGCAGTTTCTGGGTTTCACGTATCGTATGGGTCATGGGTAGGGGGGTACCCTATTTTATCACCGCCCGCAACTCGCGACGCTCGGCCCGGCATGCTACCGCCGCCAAGAAGCGGGGGCGACCCGGACTGTCGCCGTGCCAGAGCGTCATGAATGAGTCAGGCCGCAGATGGCGGCGCATCCAGGTAACAGCGGGCAATCCGAGCCCTCGGTAACACCATGATATCTTGCAATCTCGATTCAAATAGGGCATGGGGTATTGCAACCATAGATTGCTCAAAGTTATGCAAAATCGCGCATTGCATGCAATTCGGACGTTTGTGCCGGCGGCAGCATCCGGAAAATGTTGAAAGGTCGGTTTGTTACGGTGGTTGTAGATGTCGGGATCGTAATCAAAGGCCCGGCGGAACCGTGACGCGGCCGAAACTCGGACCGCGGCCACAACCGGATCAAGGTTCGCGACCCGACTCGCGGACCGAGCGGTCCGGACAGATGGGGACCAACGCGTCGAAACATCCGGGGCAGTCTATGATCGTTTCAGAGCGCTTCGCGGCATCGCAGACGGAGGAAGAGCGGTATCGCCTCCTGGTCAACGCCATCACCGATTACGCGATCTGCATGCTCGACCGTTCGGGATGTATCGCGACCTGGAATCGCGGCGCAAAACGCTTCAAAGGGTACGACGAGGCGGAGATTCTGGGCAAACATTTTTCCGTCTTCTACACCGAGGAGGATCGGCGTGACGGGCTTCCTGACCGGGCGCTGGAGGCGGCGGCCCGCCACGGCAGCTTCGAAGGTGAAGGATGGCGGTTGCGCAAGGACGGCAGCCGATACTTGGCCCATGTCGTCGTCGATCCAATTCGTGACGACGCGGGTGAACTGCTAGGCTTCGCCACGATCATCCGCGACGTGAGCGAGCGGCAGGCGAAGGACGCGCCCAAGCGCAGCGAGGATCAATTCAGATTTCTTGTCCAGAGTGTAACGGATTACGCCATCTACTTGCTTCGCCCCGATGGCCTGGTCAGCAGTTGGAACGCCGGCGCCCAGCGAATCAAGGGATATGCCGCGGATGAAGTCATAGGCAAGCACTTCTCCATGTTTTTCACCGAGGAGGACCGCGGAAAGGGCGAACCGAATCGCGCGCTCGAGGCCGCCGCGCGGGACGGTCACTTCGAGAAGGAGGGCTGGCGTGTCCGAAAGAATGGCGATGTGTTTCTAGCTCATATCACACTCAGTCCGGTGCTAGACGACGGCGGGGGAATTATCGGCTTTTCCAAGATCACGCGCGATATGACGGCCGCCAAGAAAGTACAACTCGACCTGGATCGGGCACGGGAGGCGCTGCTGCTGGCGCAGCGCACGGAGGCGGTCAGTCAACTGACGGGCGGGATCGCGCACGACTTCAACACGATTTTCAGAGAGATCCTCGGCGGCCTGGAAACCGCCGGCCGGAGTTTGCCGGAAGATCCGGACATCGTGCCGCACGTCGAGAGTGCGATGCAGGCGGCCCGCCGCGGGCGGTCACTGACACAGCGCATGATGGCACTGGCGGAACGTCAGGAGTTGATGCCCGAGAGGGTCGATCTGCCGGCTCTCCTGCATGGCATGGCCGATCTGCTGCAACGAACCCTGGGACCATCAATTGCCGTCGAGTTTCGGTTCCCGGCCGTGCTTGGCACGATTTATGCCGATCCGAATCAGTTGACGCTGGTGATCCTCAATCTGCTTCGCAACGCGCGCGATGCGATGCCGGACGGGGGCACTATCGACGTCGCTGGCCACGAGGACGTGGCGCGGTCGGATCAAGGCGGTACCGCGAGTTCCCACCGCTATGTCTGCCTTTCGGTGGCGGATCGCGGCGACGGTATGGACGAAGCGACGCTGGCGCGGGCGACGGAGCCATTTTTCACGACAAAAGGCGTCGGCAAGGGGACCGGCCTTGGTCTATCGATGGCGCAAAGCTTCGCGGCCCAGTCGGGAGGCCAATTCGTCATTCGGAGCCGGAAAGGGGACGGCACAGTCGCCGAACTGTGGCTGCCCGTCGCGGTGGATCCCCAGGTGAGCGACACCAGCGAGGCATCGTGGACGTCCGACGCGACGCCTGGGCCAACCGGGCAGACCCGGGCGCTGGTCATCCTTGTCGTGGATGACGACAGACTGGCGCTGATGAATACGACGGCGACGCTGAACAAGCTGGGGCACCGGGTCTATACCGCCCTGTCCGGCGAGCAGGCATTGGAAGCCATGCGCCGGGAGGACGGGATCAATCTGGTGATGATCGATCACACACTACCCGACATGACAGGTGAAGAACTGGCGGAAGTAATCAGGACGGATTGGCCGGCATTGCCGATCATCTTTGCCACCCCCCTGGCGGATGCGTCGGTGCAGCAAGTCGCCAAGCCGTTCCGTGACGAGGATTTGTTGAAGGCGATCGCTCGTGTGGCGGGCGTTCGCACGAGCGGGGACGGCCCGAACCGCGGCTGAGGTTCAGTCCCGGAACACGACTGTCCGGATGCCGTTGACGAGGATCCGGCCATCCAACTGCCACCGCAGGGCACGCGACAGCACCCGCCGCTCGATATCGCGGCCCTGACGCACCAGATCGTCTGGCGAGGCCGCATGGCTGATGCGTTCCACGTCCTGCTCGATGATCGGCCCCTCATCCAGATCGGCGGTAACATAGTGCGCTGTCGCGCCGATCAGCTTCACCCCGCGCTGATGCGCCTGATGATATGGTTTCGCGCCCTTGAACCCAGGCAGGAACGAGTGGTGGATGTTGATGCAGCGGCCGGACAGCTTGCGCGCCAGATCATCGGACAGCACTTGCATATAGCGCGCCAGGATTACGAGATCGGTCCTGGTGTCACACACCAGCTGCCAGAGCCGCGCTTCCTGTTCGGTCTTCATTGCCTTGGTGACGGGCAGGAAATGGAACGGGACGCCATCGAGATCGATATGCGGAAAGCTGTCGCGCGGGTGGTTGGAGACAACCGCTGTCACCTCCATCGGCAGCTCGTTGATGCGCCAGCGGTACAGAATGTCCGTCAGACAGTGATCGAACTTGGAGACGAGCAGCATCACGCGTTGTCGTTGCGCGCGGTCACGCAATCCCCAGGTCATGCCGAACCGCTC
>DASYBP010000149.1:0-1924 GCA_036500715.1 Rhodopila sp. | reverse complement strand
CCCCGCTGGGGTGATCGGCGGCGGCGTCGACGCAATCGAGCCCATCAGTGTGTTCAGCGCGGTGGCATATGTCAGGCCGACGTTCATGTTCTGTGGGGTGAAATTCCCCCAGTACATCTCTTCGTTGACGCCGATCGCCGGGGTGTTGCAGCCGCAGATATTGCTGGCGTACAGCGCGGCGGTTTCGTCGCGGTTGGTCTGGCAGACGATCGCGGGTATTACCGCGGACCTGGCGACAGTGTTGGCTTCGACAGCGGCCTGGCCGATCGCCATGTGTTTGAGGCAGTGCGCGGCCAGCGGCCCCAGTCCGAGAAAGTTGAGCTCACTGCCTTTCGCCCCGTATGCGGTGCCGCCGAGGCCCATCCACTGCTCGAGGGTGGCGCCGATGTTGGCCACCGACATTCCCATCGACAGCTCGTGCTGGATCGCCTCGGCAAGCCATGCCGCGATATTGGCGACGACCGTTGCCGGGTTACTGGTTTCGAGGAGCGCGGCAACGCTCTCGGGCGGACCGAACCATTGCGGGTCGGGCATGTCTTCCTATATCAGGTTGTTGACGTTCGTGGCGCTCATCAGTTCTTCAAGGACGTAGCTGAGCGAAGAGAGGTTCTGCGCGCTCGCGTAACCGGTCCGCTGCGCAACATGCCCCTGCGACGCGGCGACGTAGCCGGCGCCGGCGGAGTTCAGGGCCGCGGTAAACGCGGCATCGTCTGCCGTCGGCACCATCGGCGTCGTTGCGGTCAGAGCCGCCGATCCAGCCGCGGTGCTCGCCTCCATCTCGCCGCTGATCGCCATCTCCGTGACCGCCGACAAATTCGCGGCGGCCGGAGCGTGCAGGAACATCCCTGTCATCGTTACTCCCCAAGTTGTGTTTCGCGGATCAACTCCGCGGCGTGCTCCGAGTCTAAAGTGTCTAAAGTGTTCTCGCGATCTCTGTGCACAAGTTTCGGCGAGCAGGTGCCGTCCGCTATCGTGACCCCTCCGGCGTTCCTACCAGCACTCCTTCAATCTGCCCGTCGGTGGTGACCAGAAGGCCCCGCCCCGGCGGCAGTTGCTGGGCGCTGGTCCTGCCGTAAGCCTTGACGGCGCCAGGGTCGTTGTCCATGAACAATGTGGGCGAGCGGGACCCGGTCAATTTCTGCAGCAACGGGTTCATCACCACCTGGGAAGCCCAGTTACCCGGCAGGCGCGACGCGATGACGTGCAGGCCGACCTCGCGGCTGCGTTCGATCAATCCCCATAGCGGCGCGGTGGCCGCGGGCTTCAGGGTCTGATTGTGGGGCCGCAGCTCGTGTTCGTCATCGATCAGGACGAAGTGGTGCGCTCCCTCCCAGGACTTCAGGTTCAGCAGTTCTTCCTGAGTCAGACCTGATGGTGGCAGGCGGTCCTGCAACTCGGCGACCAGTTCGCCGATCACGGCGTCGATGTCGTCTGCGGTGTAGGCGTAGGCCCGCACATGCTCGCCCTGGATCTTGCCGATGAGCGTTGTCTTGGGATCGATGATGGTGATCTGCGCCTGCTCCGGACTGAACCGGCTGGTGATCGCCTGACCGATGGCTGCCAGCGTCGTGGTCTTCCCACACAACTGGCGGCCCATCACCAGCAGGTTGGGCAACGCGCGGGTGGGCAGGGCCACCGGCTGCAGTGCACCTTCGCCGATCGCGAACGGGATGTTCAACGGGTCGGCACCCGCAGGCGTTTCGGCGAAGCCGGCGATGATCTCGCTCAACGCGATCCGCTCCGGCAGGCGGGACAGCCGTTCGACCTTGCCGGTCCCGGTGACCTCGGCGATCAGCGCACCAACGCCGCGGGTCCCCACCCGTTCGGCCTCGGTTCCGGTGACCTCGGGCACCGCGATCAGGAGCTCGTAGCCGTCCCTGGTCAGCCCGAAGCCCGGCCGGTCAAGCGTGTTGCGCGCGGCTTT
>DASYBP010000148.1:0-10071 GCA_036500715.1 Rhodopila sp. | reverse complement strand
GATGGCGAGGGAGTGGCCCCAGAGGCAACATCGGTCGCCGTCCCGGCGGAGTAACGCAAACCCGATGTCGGACGATCTGCTGACCGGTCCGGTTTGCCTCCTCGGATACCTGCTGGGCTCCATTCCGTTTGGCCTGCTGCTGACCGCAATTGCCGGCCTGGGCGATATCCGGGGGATCGGGTCCGGCAATATCGGCGCCACCAACGTCCTACGCACCGGGCATCGGGGCCTCGCCGCCGCCACCCTGGTACTGGACGGTCTCAAGGGCGCCGCCGCCGTACTGCTCGCCCGGGCGGTGCTATACGATCAGGACACTGCCCTGCTGGCGGGGCTGGCCGCCGTCCTCGGCCATCTATTTCCTGTCTGGCTCCGTTTCAAAGGAGGCAAGGGGGTTGCAACTGGCCTTGGCGTGCTGATCGCTGCCGCCTGGCCGGTTGGGGGCGCGGCCTGCGCCGTCTGGCTCGTGGTCGTCGCGCTCACGCGTCTGTCGTCGGTCGCGGCGTTGGCGGCCTTTGCCTCGGCGCCCTGTGTCGCGCTGGCGATGGAAGAATTCAGCGTCGTTAAGCTTGCCTTTACCATTGCTGTGCTGGTGTTCGTCCGCCACCAGGCCAACATCCGCCGCCTGCTTGCCGGCACCGAACCTCGAATCGGCCGCAGCAAAACGGAACGCGCCTGATCCGGCCCGCCCGCAGTTCTGTCGGCGGCACGCAGGGACGCCGCCTTCATGCTGGACCGGAACGACCGGATCGATCGTCTGCGCCTCGCCCGCACCGAGGGGGTCGGGCCGGTGACCTACCGTCGCTTGCTGGATCGCTACCATACGCCCAAAGCGGCGCTCGACGCGCTGCCCCGGCTCGCCAAAGCAGGCGGCCGGACCAATCCGCCCGCCACGGTTTCGGCCATCGAGGCGGAGCGGGAGCTGCAACGCACCGAGGCACTTGGCGGCCGGGTGTGTTTCCTGGGTGATTCAGACTATCCGCCGTTGCTGGCGATGCTGGATGACGCGCCGCCATGCCTGATCCTGTGCGGCGACGCCGCTTTGGCGCGGCAGCGCTGTGTCGCGGCCGTTGGCGGCCGTAACGCCTCGGCCAACGGCCAGCGCATGGCAGAGATCCTGGCCTCGGACCTGGCGGTGAGCACCGTCGTTGTGTCCGGCCTGGCGCGCGGCATCGATACCGCGGCGCACAAAGGCGCGATTCGCACCGGCCGGACCATCGCGGTAATCGCCGGCGGCATCGACCAGCCGTATCCGCCGGAGAATGCCGAACTGCACCGCCGAATCGCGGAAGGCCACCTGCTGATCACCGAGTCGCCAATCGGCACTGTCCCGCAAGCCCGCCACTTTCCTCGCCGCAACCGGATTATCGCTGGCCTGTCGCTTGGCGTCCTGGTGGTGGAGGCCGCCCCACGCTCCGGCAGCCTGATCACCGCGCGGATTGCCCAGGACATCGGCAGGGAGGTGTTCGCCGTCCCCGGCTCGCCGCTGGATCCGCGCGCGCGGGGCGGCAACGACCTGATCCGCCAAGGCGCCATCCTCGCGGAAAACGCGGCCGACGTGCTCGACAACCTCCCGATGGAGCCCGCGACCGCCCGCCACCGGCCCGGGTTCGGCGAGCCCGACGCGCCGGTATTTGACGCCCTGACGACCTCGGATGCGACGTCGGAAACCGTGTCGGAAATCCTTGCCTTGCTGTCCCCGGAACCGACAATGGTTGACGATCTGATGCGCCGCTGCCACTTGTCCCCGTCTGTCACCCTCGCGGTTCTGCTGGAATTGGAGCTGGCGGGCCGTGTAGAGACGCTTTCCGGCAACCGCGTGGCACTCTTGCCAGACGTTCTTGAGTAGGAAACCGCACCCTTCAATGTCAGACGTCGTCGTTGTCGAATCCCCCGCCAAGGCCAAGACCATCAACCGTTACCTGGGTGGCGGGTACACGGTTCTCGCCAGTTTCGGTCACGTGCGTGACCTGCCGCCAAAGGATGGCAGCGTTCGGCCGGATCAGGATTTCGCGATGGACTGGGAGGCAGATGCCCGCGGCGACAAGCAGGTCGGGGCCATCGCCAGCGCGCTGAAGGGCGCCAAGACACTGTGGCTCGCCACCGACCCCGATCGTGAGGGTGAGGCGATCTCCTGGCATGTCCGCGCCATGCTGGAGGACAAGAGGGCGCTGAAGGGCGTTGCGGTCCGCCGCATCAGCTTCAACGAGATCACCCGCAACGCCGTCCAGTACGCGATCGAGCACCCGCGCGAACTCGACCAGCCGCTGATCGAGGCCTACATGGCGCGCCGCGCGCTGGACTACCTGGTCGGCTTCACCCTCTCCCCGGTGCTGTGGCGCAAACTGCCCGGCAGCCGCAGCGCCGGCCGCGTCCAGTCCGTGGCGTTGCGCCTGGTCTGCGACCGCGAAGCCGAAATCGAGGTGTTCCGGGCGCGCGAATACTGGTCGATCGAGGCGCTGTTCCTGACCCCGGCCGGCGCCCCCTTTACCGCCCGCCTGACCCATCTGAACGGCAAGCGTCTCGACCAGTTCGACCTGAACAACGAGACGCTGGCGCTCGCCGCAAAGGCTGCGGTCGAGGCTGGCACCTTCACTGTGGGGTCGGTCGAGCGCAAGCGCGTCAAGCGCAATCCGCCGCCACCGTTCACCACCTCCACCTTGCAGCAGGAGGCCTCCCGGAAGCTGGGTTTCGGCGCGCAGCAGACGATGCGCCTGGCCCAGGCGCTGTATGAAGGCGTCGACCTGGGTGGCGAGACCACCGGCCTCATCACCTATATGCGCACCGACGGCGTTCAGATGGCCGGTGAAGCCATCAGCGGCATCCGCGACCATGTGAAGGCCACCTTTGGCGCGAACTATCTACCGACGGCACCGCGCGAGTACACGAGCAAGGCGAAGAACGCGCAGGAGGCGCATGAGGCGATCCGGCCCACCGAGGTGACCCGCACCCCGGAAAGCGTGGCCGCCGGGCTTAGCTACGACCAGCGTCGGCTCTATGAGCTGATCTGGAAGCGGGCGGTCGCGTCGCAGATGCAGTCGGCGGAACTCGACCAGGTCAGCGTCGACGTGGTCGACGGGAAAGGACTGAAACTGCGGGCCAACGGCTCGATCATCGCGTTCGACGGCTTCCTGAAGCTGTATCGCGAAGACACCGACGACAAACCCGAGGGTGCCGCCGACGAAGAAGACAACCGTATGCTGCCGCCGATGCGCGAGCGCGATCCGGTCAGACGCCAGAAAGTCGATGCCAGCCAGCACTTCACCCAGCCGCCGCCGCGTTACTCGGAGGCCAGCCTGGTGAAAAAGATGGAGGAACTCGGCATCGGTCGGCCGTCCACCTACGCCTCGATCCTGTCGGTGCTGCAGGACCGCAACTATGTGAAGCTGGAAAAACGCCGGTTTGTCCCCGAGGATCGCGGCCGTCTGGTGACCGCCTTTCTGGTCAGCTTTTTCGAGCACTACGTCGACACCGGCTTTACCGCCGGGCTCGAGGAAAAGCTCGACGAAATCTCTGCCGGCTCGCTGGAATGGCGCCAGGTGATGCGCGACTTCTGGGCGGAATTTTCCCGGGCCGTCGAGCAGACCCGCGAGCTGAAGATCAGCGACGTCATCAACGCGCTGGACCAGGATCTGGGGCCGCATTTCTTTCCGGCTCGTGAGGACGGCTCCGATCCCCGTATCTGCGCCGCCTGCGGCAAGGGCCGGCTTGGTCTCAAGCTGGGTCGCTATGGCAGCTTTATCGGCTGTTCCAACTACCCAGCCTGCCAGTACACCCGGCGGCTGGTGATCGACGCCGGCGAGGAGGGCGGCGAAACCCTCAAGGAAGGCATGCGCCTATTGGGCCAGCACCCGGAGACCGGCGAGGAAATCACCGTCCGGCGCGGCCCGTACGGGCTGTATGTGCAGCAGGGTGAGACTTCCGAGGACAAGAAGGTTCGGCCCAAGCGCACGGCGCTGGCGCGCGGGATGGACGGTGAGAACCTGACCCTGGACCAGGCGCTGGGACTGCTCGCGCTGCCGCGCGAGGTTGGGCTGCATCCCGAAACCAAGGAAAAGATCGAGGCCGGGATCGGCCGGTTCGGGCCGTACGTGAAGATGGGGGCAATTTTCGGCTCGTTGGACCGGGACGACGATGTGCTGGCGCTGGGGCTGAACCGGGCGGTGGACCTGCTGGCCAAGAAGATGGCCAGTGTCCGCACGATCGGCCCGCACCCGAAGGACAAGGATCTGGTCAGTGTCCGAAAGGGTCGCTTCGGGCCGTATGTCCAGCATGGGAAGACTGTCGCCAACCTGCCGCGCGGCATGGCGATGGAGGATATTTCGCTGGATCAGGCGGTCGCGCTGCTGGCCGAGAAGGGGAAAGCCCTGAAGCCGCGTGGCGCGGCGGGCCGGAAGGGGAAGGCCGGCGCAAAGACGGCAGCGGGCGAGACCGCAACAAAGACGCAAGCCGCACCTGGAAAAGCCGCTGCGAAACCCACGACCAAGAAACCGGCGACCAAAAAACCCGCGACTGCACCGAAGCGGGTGCGCGGCAAAAAGGCGCCGGCGAAAGCCGCATCCAAAGTCCCCCGACAAGCGGCGGAATAACGCCACCGAATCGTCTTCCCGGAGTTTGGTAACGTCGCCAAACGTTTTTGCGAACACCCGCGCTTTGTCACGCTCGAGGGTTGTCGTCGCGCTTCGCCCACCGCAAGTCTGATCGCATGAGCAAACGCACCAGCCGCAACCTTCCCGCCATGATGACCCAGCTAACGCTCTCCTCCTGGGAGACCATCTTTCACCGCAGCATGATGATGGCGCAGGGCACCTGCAGCGTCGCCGAGTACCAGCGCATGGTCATGGAGAAAACGGCTGCGATGCAGGCGTCGACGCTGGCGATGATGACAGGTCGGGGCAACGCCGCGGCTCTGGCGCCCTATCTTGTTCGGTCTCGCGCCAACGCCCGGCGCCTACGCCGCAAATAGGCGGTTCAGGCGCTGTCCCGTTGCCGCGGGTCCTGGTCTCCCCGGGGGTCGTCCCGCGGCGACTCGGCCTCACGCCGCAACCGCCTGAAGCTGCGCACGCTGAACGGCAGCATTGCCAGATAGATCACGCTGGCCGCGGCGAGCGCGCCCCACGGATCGGCCAGCGCCAGCGCGGCAAAGGCCGTGGTGCCCAGCAGCACCGGAAGCACATACTCGGCCGGAACCTTGAAGTTCTTGAAACTCCAGATCGGCAGGGTCGAAACTAGCAGCAGCGCCGTGCCGATCAGCACAGCTGCGTCGAACAGCGGGAACTGGGCGGCCGCCAGCAGCCAGTCCCAACCGAGGGACTGTGCCTCCAGCCCCAGGAACAGCGGGAACAACGCCAGCGCCGCACCCGCCGGAGCCGGCACGCCGGTGAAGAAATTGTAGGCGTAGGCGGGCTTCGGTGCGCCGTCGAGCGAGGCGTTGAACCGCGCCAGGCGCAGCGCCATGCAGACCGCGAACATCACGCATGGGGAGTAGCCGTAGGCGCCGCCGCGCTGCAGCGACCACAGATAAAGTACGAACGGCGGCGCCACCCCGAAGCACAGGAAATCCGACAGGCTGTCGAACTCGGCGCCGAACCGGGAGGTCGCCTTGAGCAAGCGGGCCAGCCGGCCATCCAGCCCGTCGATCAGGGCGGCGACTGCGATGGCGACGGCGGCGGCGCCGAACCGTCCTTCCAGCCCGAACCGCATCGCCGTCAGACCGGCGCATAGGCCCAGCATCGTCATCAGATTTGGTACGATGCGGTTGAACGACGGGCCTTTGAACCGCGGCCGGTTCCGCGGGCGCGGCCGGTAACGCCGCAGCCGATGGATCGGCGAGACGGGTGACCGGTCACTCATGACGTCAGGTCTGCGATCACTGTCTCGCCGCCGATCATCGTCTGGCCCTCCACCACCAACGGACGCAGGCCCTCCGGGAGATAGAGGTCCGTGCGGCTGCCGAAGCGAATGATACCGAACCGGTCCCCAGCGGTCACCGGATCGCCCTCGCGCACCGAACACAGGATCCTTCGTGCGATCAGCCCGGCGATCTGCACCACCGCGATCTCCTGCCCGTTCGGCAGCCGGATCGCCAGGGCGTTACGTTCGTTCGCCTGGCTGGCCTTGTCCAGGCTGGCGCTGACAAAGGCGCCATGACGGTAGGCAATGCGCGTCACCACACCGTCGGCCGGCACGCGGTTGACATGCACGTCCAGCACCGAGAGGAAAATCGAAACCTTCCACCGCGGCCCGGTGCTCAGGCCAAGTTCTGGCGGTGGCGCGGCCGGCCTGACCGCGACCACGCGCCCATCGGCAGGGGCGAGCAGCAGCCTGTCACGCGGCGGCGGCACGCGTTCCGGATCACGAAAGAAGTAGCAGCAGAACAGCGTGAAGATGATGCCCAGCCAGGTCAGCCACCAACCAAAAATAAAACCGAGCAGAACGGCGGCCAAGCCGCCGATGATGAACGGACGCCCGGCCGAATGCGGCGGTGCGAGGACGCTGCGAATATCGTCAGTGATGGCCATCAGGCGCGGGGTTATGGAGGGTTGGCCGGCCACCCGCAAGGCGGATGTATCGCCGTCCGAACGGCGTCCCGATGCTGCCGAATTCAGATGCTGGCTTCGGCGAAAATCCGGCCGATATCGCCGTTCCAGACGCCGTTGTATCGGGCCAGCCAGTGCTCCGCCTGCGTCGGCTCGCCATCGGCGATCGCCTGCAGCGGGTCCAGATAGCCGCGCTCGTCCTCGCCCGCTGCGTTGCGAAATCCCCGGGCGCCCAGGCCGTCCCGGGCGATTGCCACGACGTCGGCGGCGATATCGCGTAGCGTGCCGCCGCGCCATGGCGCGCTCAGTCCCAGGCGCGGTACGGCAGACCGAGCGGTCACCGCATCCTCCCAGCTCGCGCCGCACAGCAGCGATTCCGCGGCGGTCAGCGCCGCATCATCGTACAGCAACCCGACCCACAGCGCCGACTGCGCCAGCATCATGTCGGCCCGTCCGGCGTCGGAGCCGCGCATTTCCAGGAAGCGCTTCAGCCGCACATCGGTGAACGCAGTCGTGGTGTGGTCGGCGAAGTCCCCGATCGTGGCGGTGATGCCAGCCAGCGCCGGAACCCGCCCAGCGATGTAGTCGGTGAACGCCTGGCCCGCGACGTCGATATAACCGCCGTCGCGATACACGAAGTACATCGGGACTTCCTCGATCAGCCACCGGGCGTAGCGTTCGAAACCGAATCCGTCCTCGAACATCACCTTGGGAATGCCGGCGCGCCGATTGTCGGTGTCGGTCCACACATACCCCCGATACGACAGAAAGCCGTTCGGCTTGCCCTCGGTAAACGGGGAGTTGGCGAACAGCGCGGTGGCGAGCGGCTGCAGCAGCAGCGACAGCCGAAGCTTCCGCCGCATATCCTGTTCCGAGGCGAAGTCGAGATTGACCTGAACCGTACAGGTGCGGGTCATCATGTCCAGACCCAGGCTGCCGACCAGCGGCATGTAGCGCCGCATGATGGCATAGCGCCCCTTCGGCATCCACGGCATCTGCGCGCGCGTTGCCGTCGGGTGAAATCCCAGCGGAGCGAACCCCATGTCGAGCCCTTCGCAGGCCGCACGGACCTGGGCGAAATGTGTTTCGATCTCCTGCTTTGTCTCATGCAGGGTTTCCAGCGGTCCGCCCGACAGCTCCAACTGGCCCGCGGGTTCAAGCGAAACCGAGGCGGCGCCCTGTTTCACGCCGATTGGGTTGTCCCCATCCAGGATCACCGCGCCGCCGAACTTGACCAAGCCGGACAGCAGATCGCGGATGCTGCCGGGTTGGCCGTTCGCCGGCAGATAGGGCGGCGGCGCCAGGTCGGCATGGCGAAAGCCGAATTTCTCAT
This sequence comes from Rhodopila sp., assembly GCA_036500715.1. GTDB lineage: Bacteria > Pseudomonadota > Alphaproteobacteria > Acetobacterales > Acetobacteraceae > Rhodopila. Next base: position 2,202 of record DASYBP010000148.1, on the reverse strand, counting down.
GTTCGGTGCCGATCCGGAACATCACCCGCGGCTTGCAGCCGGCTGACAGATATTCGGCCATCTGCTGGACCGACGTGAGCGGCGTGTCGTCGGCGTCTCCGGGATTGGACATTTGATTCCCAAGGCATTTCGGTTGATCTCGCCGGGGCGGGCGATTCGGAGATCGGGCGTGCCGGCGTGTCGGCGCGCCTGGCTGTCAAATTGAGCGTATTAGTGTCCGATCGCGGGGAAGCGTGAGTCGCGAAGCGATCACGATTCCCGCATGAATCGGCCACTTCAAACAAAGTGCGACGTGTCGCGCTTCTCTGATGCGCGATACTAGCCACATCGCGGGACTTGCAACAAGGCCAGACCGGCGATGGCGGCGGTTTCGGCACGCAGGATACGGCGGCCCAGGGAGACCCGGCGGACGAAGCATCGGCGGTCGAGCAACAGATGGTCACGCGGTCCAAAGCCGCCTTCGGGGCCGATCAGCAGACCGGCGGGATCCGACACCGGCTCCGGCCACCGCGCTTCGGCCCGCTCGGCGGCCACGAAAAGCGTCCTTCCGGCCGGCCACGCCGCCAAAAAGTCATCCAGCGCCTGGGGCGGATGGATGTCCGGAACGGTCAACCGTTCGCTCTGCTCAGCCGCCTCGACGGCGATCGCGCGCAGACGATCCGGATTGGTTCGCCCGGTATTGGTCCGTTCGGTCACGACCGGCAGCAGCGCCGACACGCCGAGTTCGGTGGCCTTTTGCACCACCAGGTCTGTGCTATCGCGTTTCAGCAGGGCGAACGCCAGCCAAAGGTCGCTGTCCGCGGCTTGCGGACCGACCAGCGTTTCGACGGCGAACGTCGCCTTGCCCCGTGACAGCGCCGCGATACGACAAGCCCATTCGCCGTCGCGGCCGTTGAACAAACGCACGATGTCGCCAACCGGACGGCGCATCACGCTGCCCACATAATGCGCCTGCCCCTGGGTAGCCGCGACAGCGGCTCCGGCGACCAGCCCCGCTTCCACATACAGACGAATCACGATCGTGATATAGCCTGAGTTGACGGAACGGAACCATCGAACAGCGAACCTTTTGGTCATGCACACGGACATTGTTGCCACCGGCTGGGTTGCCCGACTGCCGCGCGCCTGGCTGCCCTACCTGCTTTTGGCGCGTGCGGACAGGCCGATCGGCACCTGGCTACTGTTTCTGCCCGGGCTCTGGGGCATCCTGCTGGTTCGCGCTCCAGCCAACGAGACCATCCGCCTGATCGTCCTGTTTGCTGTCGGCAGTCTGGTGATGCGGGCCGCCGGCTGCGTCGTGAACGATCTGTGGGACCGCGACATCGACCGCAAGGTGGCGCGTACCGCCAGCCGGCCGCTTGCCTCCGGTGCGCTGCAGCCGAGGCAGGCGCTGGTGTTTCTCGCCGCGCTGCTGCTGGCGGGATTGCTGGTGCTGCTGCAGCTCAACCACCTGTCGCAGGTGCTGGGTGTCGCGTCGCTGCTGCTGGTCGGCCTGTATCCCCTGGCCAAGCGCGTCACCTGGTGGCCGCAACTGGTGATGGGGTTCACCTTCGGCTATGGCGCACCGATGGGCTATGCCGCCGCGTCGGGGTGTCTGGACGCAGCCTGGGCGGCGCTCTACGCCGCCGCGATCCTGTGGGACCTCGGCTTCGATACCATCTACGCCCACCAGGACCGCGAGGACGACGCTCTGGTCGGGGTCCGCTCCACCGCCCGGCTATTCGGGCAGCACACCAGACCGTTCCTTGCCGGCTGCTACACCGCCGCGTTCGCCGCGCTGGCGCTGTCCGGCTGGCTCGCTGGCCTCGGTCCCTGGTTCTATCCGGCGCTCGCCCTGCCCGCCGCTCTGCTCGTCTGGCAGGTGACCGCACTCGACATCGACGACCCCGCCTGCTGTCTGAGATTGTTTCGCGCCAACCGCGAAGTCGGTCTCGCGACCGGTTTGGCGATCTTCGCGGGCTGGCTTTGACCGATGCCGAGGCGTTCATTCGGGCCAACACGGTCCTGACCAGGGTTCCGCGCGTGCCGGAGATTCAGTTGCATCTTGCCACGGAGATCACGCCGATCTGGCAAGCCTCCGAAGCCTGGCTGGCCGAACGCAATATCGCGCCGCCGTTCTGGGCCTTCGCCTGGCCCGGCAGCCAGGCCCTCGCACGGCATGTTCTGGACAATCCAGGACTGGTCGTCGGCAAACGTGTGCTG
>DASYBP010000147.1:0-12735 GCA_036500715.1 Rhodopila sp. | reverse complement strand
AAGCTGATCGAGGACCTTGAGGCCGGCGACAAGATTTTCGTCTACAAGAACATCCAGCGCAATCTGACGGACGCCGAACTGGTCCGGCTGCACGCCGCCGTCAGGAAGTATGGCAACAGCACGCTGCTGTATATCCGATACGCTGACGAAACCCATCCTAACGGTACCGTCGAGGCGCGGGCGCCGGGCTTGCTGGTTGGATTTATCGATCACTTCGCCTTTTCGCCTGAGGACAAGCCGCTTGGCTCAGCACATGAATCGCTTTATGCCATCTGTCAAAAGGCATACCGGATGTACGCTGATCAGATGCCGCCTGAGCCTCCACCACGTCAGGGATTTGTCTCCTTAGCGTCACAAAAGCGCCGAGTGGCGCTGGTTGGCAATTGTCAGGCGCAGGCGATGATGGGCCTGTATCAGAAGTTCGCCGCTGCCCGCACCGGCGACGTCCTGACATTCGTTCCATCCTATGCGCAGCTCACCGCGGAGGGTCGCGCAGCGATTGAACAGGCTGATCTCGTCGTCGAGCAGTTGTTCGACATAAGGCCGCAGGCGGACACCGTGGATGTCGCCGCCGGGAGGCCGCGGCTGTTCATCCCGATGGTCACCGCTGGATTCCTCTGGCCGTTTGCCGGACAGCCGCACCCCAGCAATGCGGACTACCCGTTCCTGGTCGAAGGGCCGTACGGCGGCGAAGCCTCCGATTCATACCTCAATCGGCTGCTGCTTGCGGGCACGGATCCCGAGGAAGCGGTCGAGACCTATATGCGGTTGGACGTTGCAAAGCGAACGAACCTGGACCGCATGTATGAACTCATCATGGATCGACAACGGTCGCGCGACGAGGCCGCCGGTTACAATATTGCAGATGTCATCGAGCGATATTTCAAAACCGAGCAAATCTTTCTGACGCCGTATCATCCAAATACCCGCGTCGCCGTGGCGCTCGCCACGCAGTTCTTCCAGCAAATGGGGGCCGACCGGTCAGACATTGCTCGGATGCAAGACTGCACAAGGCGCGCGCCGTTTCCGAAAACCGAGCTGCCGCTGCATCCCAGCGTTTGCGAACACTTTGGGCTTAAGTTCGTAAACCCGGATCGGCGCTACCGTTATATGAACGAAGGCTTGTTCACGGTTCGTGAATACGCGCTGCGCTACCTGCGATTCGAGTGGAACGAACCGCTGGAGGAAGGCATCAGCCTGGTTCATGACGGCAATCTCGACGCCGCACACGACAAGCTGCTGGCCGGGCTCGTGCGTAGCCCCGAATCGGCCCCCGGACACAATGCCATGAGCCTTGTGCTCACCCGCCGGGAAAGACTGCACGACGCTTTGATCGAAGCCCGGCGGGCGGTTCAGATCGAGTCGGACTTTGCCCCCTACCGTACCCATCTCGGCATGTTGCTGCAGCGCCTGCGGCGTCTGGACGAAGCTGAGGCCGAGCTGCGGACGGCGGCGGCGGCCGATCCGATGGACCGGCACAATCTGATGGTGCTCGCGCATCTGCTACACCGGCGAGGCCAGATCGAGGAAGCGTGCGAGCTGGTTCGTTCCGCCGTCGCGCTCGATCCGTACGTGTCGAAGCTGCACGAGGAACTCGCTGGATTCCTGGAAGCAAAAGGTGATCTGGCCGGCGCGCTGCTGGCCCAACAGCAGGCCGTCGCCTTGGCGCCGGAAAGCATCGACAGCCTGCTGCGCATGGCGCATTTTCGCGACCGGCTTGGTCAGTTGGACGGAGCCGCGGAAGCGACACGGGCGGCGGTCACACTTGATCCGCACAGCGCGCGGGCCCGCATCGCGCTGAGCGATCTGCTGCTTCGGCAGGGGAAGTTGCCGGACGCCCTGAACGAAGCCCTGATGGCGGTGGTGGTTGGTCCCGACAACGCGTTGGCCTACTCGCATCTGGGCCACGTCCTGCATCGGAATGGTGACACTGCGGCCGAAACAGCGTTCAGGCGCGCCGCCCAGCTCGATCCGGCGAACGCCCATGTGCGACATCAGTTGAGCGACTTTCTGCACGCGCAGCAACGGCTGGAGGAGGCCGTGGCGGCCGCCCGAGAGGCCACCGGGCTGGAACCCGGAAATCCCCACCGCTTCGTGCACCTGGCGCGTCTGTTGCTTAGGAAAAATGATATTGCAGGGGCAGAGGCCGTGCAGCGGCAGGCCGTCGCACTGAACCCGACGGATGTAGCGACACGCGTCGTGCTGAGCGATCTGCTGGCCCGCCTGGGCCGCCGTCAAGAGGCGCTCGACGAGGCTCGGCTGGCGGTCGAGCACCAGCCGGATAGCGCCCACGCCCTTGGACATCTGGCGCATATCCTGCAGCTATTGGGAAGCCTGCGGGAATCGGAAGAACTCTATTGCCAGGCACTCGATCTTGCCCCCGGCAACGATCATCTGCGCGGGCAGCTCGCCCACGTGCAAAGCCGCCGGCAACAAGCAGAGCGGGTCTGAGCATTGGATGGCGGTGACCTGAAATGCTAAGGGTCCGTTTATCGCGACACTCCATCGAATGGCTGTATGACAAACGCATTCTGTTTCAGGGCTGGCGGAAGCACGGCTTCCGCCTGCAGCCAGGTGAGCTTTTTTCCGCGCCAACGCCCCTGCATCTCGAACCATACTGCGCCGTCTACCGTGGCCTGCAGATCTGCAGCATGGGTGCCTTCAGCTACACCCATTCTCCATTCCCGATCGACTTTTCGCTTGGCCGCTATTGCTCTGTTGCGTGGGATGTGAAGTTCCCGGGGCCAAGGCACCCGATGGAGCTTCTCAGCACATCGCTCTTCATGAACGAAACCACGCCTGATCTGTGGTCGATCTATCTGACCGACAACGATGCGGAGTTCACCAACCGCCGACCCAACCCGCAGAAACGGGGTACCATCATCGGCAACGATGTCTGGATCGGACAGGACGCAACCATCATGCGTGGGCTGACGGTCGGCGACGGCGCGGTGATTGCCGCGAGTGCAGTGGTGACCAGGGATGTGCCGCCCTTCGCCATCGTCGGTGGAAATCCGGCCCAGCTTATTCGGTTCCGGTTTCCCCCGGATGTCATCGAAGACCTCGCCAGTCTGCGCTGGTGGCGTTACGACTATCCGGTGTTGAACCGGATCGATCTTGCCGATATCAGCACCGCCATCAGAGATCTGCGGACCACTTTGCCCGATCTTCAGGAGTATAACCCGGATCCGATTGATCTCAACGAAATGCCGCATGATGGTATCATCTGACGGGCGGCCGCCCGTGACTCGTATCGCGTATCAGCGAAGCGCGATACGTCGCACATTGTTTGAAGCGGCCGGTTCACGCGGCAATCGTGATCGCCTCGTGCCTCACGCTTCACCGAAATCGTACAGTGGGCCAATGAACGCAACCCGCGCGGACGTTTCATGAGCTTCTTCGCGGCTTTGTATGCCCCGATTCATCGGTGGCGGACCATGCGTGAACTGAGCTCGCTCGAAAAGGACCAGACCTACGACTCGTCCTGGGACTTCCGGAACATGATCGCCAAGGCCACCGAGGCGTTGGACCGCGACCTTCGCGGTCGGGCCAAGGAAATCTGGACCGAGGCCTATGCGCGGTTCCCTGACCTGGCGATGATGTCGGAAGCGGCGCTCGACCTCATGCTGCGGCTTGGCCTCCACGCCGATGCCGAGGCGCTGTTGAATCGCGCGGTGAAACGTTATCCCAACAGCGTGCGGTCTCTGGAAGGCTTGGCGCGTCTGGCGTTCGATCGCAGGGACTGGGCCGTGGCGGAACAAAGCGCGGCGGTGCTGCGCAAAAAGTTTCCGCAAAGCTTGAAGGGATATTGGATAGGCGCGGCCTCGCTCAGCGAACTCGGACGTTTCGAGGCAGCCGAGGCAACCCTGGCGCGCGGCCTCCGTGTGGCGCCGAACGACCTGATCCTTCGCGTTGAATCCGCCAAGCTGGCGGAGCGCCGCGAGGCCTGGGACGAGGCCTTGAAACGATGGACCTATGTGCATGAGACAATCAGACATCCAGTCGGCACGATCGGTCTCGCAACAACGCTTTCGCGCCTCGGACATTACGATGACGCAGATGCGCTGATCGCCAGCGTCTTGCACAGATCCGGCAACGATCTTGGCATATGGATCGCCTCAGCCCAGGTCGCGGAGCACAAGCAGGACTGGGAGGCGGCGGCAAACCGGTGGGGCATCGTCCGCAACCGGTTCCCGCTGGCTTCGATCGGCTATACGGGCTCCCTGAAGTCCATGCAAATGCTGGCGCGTCCCGAGGAGGCCGAAGCTATCATCAAAGAGGGCACGGATCGGGTCCCGGACAATGTCGGGCTGTTCATCGAACATGCGCGGATGGCACAACGCGGCGGCGACTGGGCAACCGCGGTCCAACGCTGGGCGAGGGTACGCGAGCGATTTCCGACGTGCCAGGAGGCGTACGCGGGCGAAGCGGACGCGCTGGAAGCCCTGCACCGTGTGGCCGAGGCCGCGGCGGTCCGGGCGATGTCACCTGCCAGGCCTCCCTAAAGCCGCCCGCCTAAAGCCAATCGAGAAGCACTTGTGCCGGTTCCTCGTTCCCCTTCGTCCGCGTCGGATAGCGTTCATGCAGCGTCTCGGGAAACGGATCGTCCTGCGCGCCGCAAGCGATCGGATCGAATTGTTGGCGACAAAGAGAGCGAGCGATTTGGCGTAAACTGATGACACCCGATCCAACCGAGTTTGAGGTGTCTACCGGGCCGGCGGGCGTGGGGCTGGCGCGCGCTGTGGGGTGGGGGGCGTAGGCCGCGCGGGATCGAAGATGGGGCGTATCAAAGTGGTGCCCTCGGGTCCGCGAACGGTCACGCCGGTGTCGTCAATCGTCAGCACTTCGTAGGGGCCGACATGGCTGCCGGCTTGCGCGACGAGCGGGTGGTCACTGCCGGAAGACGCGAAAATCGCGACCCTTTGCGATCCTGCGACAACGATCCCGGTGAGACGCGGCAGGCCACGGACACCGCCTTCAATCGGCCGGCGCCCCGGACTGAACAGTGGGCGGCCCATGATCTCCTCCAGCCAGGCTTCCTGTCGGTTCGGTGCTGCGGACGGTTCGGCCGTTACCCTGGGTGGCGCGGCGCTGTGCTGGGCGGCCGGAGAAGGTAGATCGCCCTGGCGCGAGCCCTGGACCTCGTTGGCGATGACGAAGCAGAGTGCGGCGGACGCGGCGGTCAAACCCAGCGGCGCTGCCCTCATGTGCCGGCACCGGCTTCGGCGGCGCGAAAACCGTACAGCACCATCGAAGCCTGAACCGGCAGAGCAGCCCGATGGACGACCATGGCGGCGCTGTGGAAGTGCACATCGTCGACCAGGATGCGCGTGGGCGATTCCTCGACCGAGCGAAGCAATTCCATGAGCACTGGCCAGGGTGCGTTCAAGCTGATGCGCAAGGATACCTTGTGCCATTTGCCCGAGGGCGTGGCCGGCAAGGTTTCGACCGCGGTCAGGCTTGCCCCCGCGGTCGACGCCATTTTTTGGACGCGCTCCTGCAGGTCGGCGGCAGCGATGGCATCGCTGTCCCCCGGCAGCATGATCGTCCCGGCGACCTTGCCACCGCCTGGCTTGGCTGCGGCCGCCATGCGTAGGCTGGGTAGCGTTGCCGCCACGCCCTGCATGCGTTGCAGCAGCACCTGGCGCTGTTCCAGCAGCAGGGTGCGGTCCTGGAACCAGGCGCGCGCCGGGTCGATGATGACGAACCAGACCAGCGCCACGGCCAGGACAAGAACGCCGACCGCGAGCGCCTGCCCCCGCCTCCCGGTGAGCCAAGCATCGGCGGTCATTGCGTCACCTCGGCCTTGATCGAAAAGACGTCGGCCGAGGCGCCCTCGATACGGGTAACCGGCGCGGCAAACGCGGTATTGCGGATAGCGGGGTCGGCCGAAAGACCGGTAATCAGGCGGGGCGCGGAGGCCGACCTGCCGCTGAGCGTCATCTGACGCTCCCGCAACGAAAAGTCGGTCAGGTAGGTATCGTCCGGCAATATACGGGTCACGGCCGCGAGGGTCTGGAGTACGTCGGCAGTGCGTTTGGTCTCCTGCGCCAGGATCTCCCGCCCGGTGTCGCCCGTGGCGATCGCGCGGCGCAGCGACTCGACCTGATCAACCGCGGGCTGCAGCTCGGCGATCGCGCTGTCGGTATGGTACAGCGCCAGCGCTTGTAGAGCGACCGGCAGCAGCAGGGCAACGGCGGCGAGGGCTGCGCAGGTGTAAGCGAGGACACCGGTGAGACGGGTTCCGAGGTCGCGCTCCGCGCTCTGCCCGAGGGGGATGAGGGTCGGTTGGTTGGGCGGCCCGACTTCCAGGAAGTCGGCTTTGAGGCCGGCGGTGTCCAGCGTGTCAAACACCGGGGCCAGAGCCTTTCGCGGCACCATGGTCAAAGTCACGTCGGAGCGCGTCCGGTTGCCGGCTCTCGGATGGCCGTCCCAGCGCCAGAATAGGTCCTCGGCCGGGAACGGCGTTATGCGCGCCAGTTCGTGGCGCAGCAACTGGGTCATTTGCCGTGGCGAGGTGGTGGGCACGATATGGTTCTTCACCAATACCGAACCGGCGGGCGGCTGCAGCAGCACGGTTTTCCGGCGGCGTTGCCGGGCGGCGGCGCCCAGCGCGACCGGGCTGAGCGCTCCGTTCCGGCGTAACGCAACCGTCACACTGCCGTCATCAATCGAATGGACAACGATACCGTCCCGCAAGCGGGTAGCGGCGTTTGTCCAGGCAGCGGGCAATAGCTCGTTGATGCGAGCGAGCCACCAGGAAATAAAGCCGGCCAACATCAGTCGTACCCCTTTGCCAGTCTATCCACCGACCGGGGGCGAAATGCCAGTCGCGAGTACGAGAGGGCGCGAGTACGAGAGGGCGCGAGTCCGACGGGGATCTGATGCGGCCGGCTTACCGTTTCGATGTGCTAGGCGATCGCGCCGTTCAGACCTTGCGGGAAAAACCCATAGTTGCCGCTAGCCCCGCCGGCATAGACGATGTTCAGAACCTGGGCGGTGGTGCGGCTGAACGCGAGCGCGTTGGCGTTGGTCGGCGAGATATTGGCCTGGCCGTTCAAGACCGCGCCCTGGTCATCGTTTGCTCCTGACAACGCGGCCCGTACGGCCGAGATCGCCGTTGTCGCCGGGCCTTGGTGCAAGTCAAACAGCGCGGTGCGGATATTCCCGGCGTGATAGGCTTCAACGGCCAGAATGCTCGCCGCCGCCCCGAGATAGGTCTTCGACCGGATCAGCGGTGCCGCCCCGTTGTAGGCGGTAACGCCGACGTCTTCGAAGACGTAGGCACCGAGCAGGAAACTCACGTCATCCGCGAACGGATCAAACGTCTGACCAGCCTGGATCAGTCCCGCGGCGACGGTCAAAGTATTAAAGCTGTTATACAGATCGATGGTTGGCCGGGCGACCGCCGCGCTGCCCAGCACCGACCGGAGGAACAGGACGTGGGCCTGTTCATCGTCGGCGATCTTGGTGGCAAATTGCTGGATTTTAGCGGACTTGAACGGCACCGCGGCGCCGCCGATGACGTTGCCGGCGGTGCCCACGCCATCGATGTCGGTGCTTGGCAGACCGGTGCCATTGACTGCAAACAGGTAATACTCCGCTTCGAGATACTCGAGGTTCAAGGCAAAGTTCAGTATATCGGCGTCGGTCGGGGCGGCTGACTGGGCGCCGGCCGGAGCGGACAGGCGCAAGCCCGATGCGGCGGCGAAAGCAGCTCCCACTCCAGCGCTACGAAGCAGTTTTCGGCGGTTGGATGTCAGCAGTTTCGTGCTGAGCTCGTCGTGATCCAACATTGGTTTATTACTCCCGGTTTCTCGGTCGTGTCTGTGCGTCCGCTCGGTATTACTTGCCCGGCGGCGAGGTCACATCACGTATACGGCGGTGGCCAGCCGATGGATTGGCGGTGGATAAATAAACCTCGTAGATGGACGCGAGTTAGTGCCGGAATTGATTTATCTGGTTGCTATTTCCCGTGAGCGGACCCGCCCGGTCAGCCAGTTCACCTCGACGGCGATTTGGCGCTGGCCGGCGGCAAGCAGGATCGTGCCGCCGGTTGATCCTCCGTCCGGAGTAAACACCACCTGCGTGGCGCTGAGGGCTTCCTGCGCCGGCAGCATCCAGGGTGCGCCGCCATCGACGGAAAAGCCGGTGGCCGCGGTGACGACCGCGACCGGTCGATCTTGGGCAATGGCGCGAGACCGGGCCAGGCGCAGCCCATTGGTGAGCGCCCGGACGGTGGCGTCGGCGTTGAGGCCGATGCTGTGCAGCGGCTGCCTGGCAAGGACGAGGCCGGCGATCATCGCCATGACAGCAATGGTCACGACCATTTCCAGCAAGGTGAAGCCCGCGTGGTTGCGCCGCGTCCGCACCCCAGTGCGGTGGTTCCGAAGTCCGCCATACCGTGGATCATCTCCGTCGTGCGAACAGCACGCCTGATCCCCGTCGTGCGAACAGCACGCCTGCGGCGTGACGCGGACTTCGGAACCATAAACCACACCAGCAAACAATGCCTGGCTAGTGTCCTTGTCGATTCGAACGTCCGTAAAGCGGCTGATCCACATTATGACGGACTTTCGAATCGGGACACTAGCGCTCGGTGTGCACGACGAAGCCGCCGGTCAAAATTTTCACTGCGAAACCACGGTAAACGCAATGCGCGATCGGGCGGTCGCCGAAGCGTATTGTATCGTAGGGCGCAGACAGGACGCAGACGTCACAGCGAACGACGAGCGGATCGGCGGTTGGCCGTTCGGTGACGAGCCGCGGATCGATGTTGCCGTAATAGTTCTCGGCCCCGACCTCGAGGGCGATCTCGTCGACCACCGACGGCTCCCGGCAGACGGGACCACGTTCGGCGGCGAGCGCGGGTTGGAGGGCAAGCAGCAGGATCAGGAGTAGGGCCGCCTGTCGCATCAGAAGGTTCCTAGCCATCGCATCAGATCCTCTGCCAGAGAGCCGTGTATCCAGACCAGCCAGAACGCCAGGGCGATGCAGGGGCCGAACGGGATTTGGGTGGTGGATGTCACGGTTCGGCCGGTCAGGGCCAGTGCCAAGGCCGCGAGCAGGCCCAGCAACGCGCTGACGAGAACCACCATGGGAAAGGCGGCAAGGCCGCACCAGGCGCCGGCGGCGGCGGCGAGCTTGGCGTCGCCGCCGCCGAGACCGTCCCGGCCGCGCAGACCGCGGTAGGTGATGGCAAGGGCCTGGAAGGAGAGGTAGGCCAGTGCCGCGGCGAGGCAGTGGTCGGTCAGGGCGGCGGGATCCCAGGCCCAGGTCAGCGCCAGCCCAGCCGGTATCAGCGGCAAGGTGAGGATGTCGGGCAACAGCAAATCGGCGCAGTCGATCCACGCCAAGGTCAGGAGTGTCCATCCCAGCCCGCAATCTGCCCAGGCGCGGCCGGCCCAGGCGCGACCGATATCCGCATCAGCCAGCATCGCCCACAGCGCAACCGCGACCGCGGCCAGTTCGACCACCGGGTGAGATGGGTCGATCGGCGCCGCGCAGTGACGGCAGCGTCCGCGCAAGACAGCGAAGCTAAGCAGCGGAACGAGGTCGCGTGGACCGAGTCGCGTGCCACAGCTTGGACAGGCGGAGCGGGCCAAGGCAAGCGGCGCTCCTGTGGGCAGTCGGGCGATGAGGACGCCAAGGAAACTGCCGGCAAACGGCGCGGCCAGCAGGGGCCAGAACCAGGCTGAACCGAACTTATCGATCACGTCTGACCTTTCCGGATCGCTGACCTGTCATTTGCTCACGATCTCGTTGCAGACTTATTCGAAGCAACACGTCGGGAATGTGTATTCGATGGGAACCACCGCCACCGATCAGCAGCTTGACGCACTCGGCGAGATATTGCTGCGTCAGGGCCACTGCGACCAGAGGACGCTGGAGCGCGCGCGCCGGGTGGCGGCAGACTCCGAACAGCGCCTTGATACGGTGCTGATCCAGCTTGGCCTGGTGTCGGAACGCGGGCTGGCGGAAGCGTATGCCAGCCTACTATCGGTCCCGGTTGCCTCGGCCGATCGGTATCCGCCGTTGAAACCTGTTTTGCCGGACCGGCTGAGCGCCGGGTTCCTGCGCCATGCCCGTGCGGTGCCGCTGGCAGCCTGCAAAACGGAGGTTGTGCTGGCCGCGGCCGATCCGCTGGATGGGTTTACCCAGGCGGCCGTCGCGGTGGCGACCGGCCTGCGCGTCCGGCTGGAGGTAGCGGTGCCGATCGAGTTGGAAACCGCGCTGAACCGGCTCTATCCGGAGGAGAAGGCCGGTGAACCGAGCGCCGAGGCGGATGCGCCGCTGGAGGAGGATGCGGAGCGGCTGAAGGATCTGGCGAGCGAAGCACCGGTCATCCGTCTGGTGAACCTGCTGATCACGCGTGCCGTGGAGACCCAGGCGTCAGACATTCATATCGAGCCGTTCGAGGACCGGCTGCGCGTCCGCTATCGGTATGACGGAGTGCTGCACGAGGCAGAGCCACCGCCGCGGCATCTGGCCGCCGCGATCACCTCGCGGATCAAGATCATGGCGCGTCTGGACATCGCGGAACGGCGGATGCCGCAGGACGGGCGGATCAAAATGGCGGTGCGCGGTCAGGACGTGGATTTCCGGGTGTCGACGATCCCGTCGCTGCACGGCGAGACGGTGGTGCTGCGGATCCTCGACCGGTCCGCCGTGGTATTCGACTACGCGCGGCTGGGACTGGGGCCGGCGGTGATCCGGAAGCTGAGTACGGCGCTCGATTTGCCCAACGGCATCGTGCTGGTGACCGGGCCGACCGGCAGCGGCAAAACCACGACGCTGTACACCGGGCTGCTGGCGCTGAACGCGATCACGCGGAAGATTGTCACCGTCGAGGACCCGATCGAATATCAACTTCAGGGCATCAACCAGATCCAGGTCCGCGCGCAGATCGGCCTGACGTTCGCCAGCCTGCTGCGGTCGATCCTGCGGCAGGACCCGGACGTGATCATGGTTGGCGAAATCCGTGACGGGGAGACGGCGCAGATCGCGGTGCAGGCAGCCTTGACGGGGCACCTGGTGCTGTCGACGCTGCACACCAACTCGGCCGCCGCCGCGGTGACGCGGCTGCGCGACATGGGTGTGGAGGACTATCTGCTGACCGCTGTCCTGCGCGGTATCATGGCGCAGCGGCTGATCCGGCGGCTGTGCGCCGACTGCCGGCATGCGGAGCCGGCACCGCCAGAATTGGTCCAGCGCTTCGGGCTCGATCGTCGCGTTACAGATAGACCGATCATCCTTTGGCGTGCGGTTGGCTGTCCGGCGTGCCGCCAGACCGGGTATCGTGGGCGGACCGCGATCGCCGAGTTCCTGCAGTTCAGTCCCGAGATCGAGCGGCTGATTTTCGCCCGCGCGGATCACGCCACAATCGAGCGCGCGGCGATGGCCGAGGGGATGGAGGTGATGTTCGACGCCGGCCTTGCCGCGGCGCTGGCGGGGGAGACGACGGTCGAGGAGCTTACTCGCAGCATCCGGGCCGACGCGTGACGATGTTTCGCTACACCGCGATCGGAGCGGGTGGCGAGCGGCTCGCCGGGGTGATGGACGCGGCAACCGAGGCTGAGGTGATTGCCAGGCTGCAGCGGCAGGGCAACATGCCGCTGCAGGCGGAACCGGCGGACAAGGCGGCGCGGTGGGCGGGTCTGCTGCAGATCGACCTTGGCGGCCGGCGCGGGCTGCGCAAGCAGGACGTTGCTGACCTGATCCGTGAACTGGCAACGATGCTGACCGCCGGACAGGATCTGGACCGGGCGCTGCGCTATATGGAGGAGACGGCGCCGGCCCGGGTGCGGCCAACGGTCAGCGGCTTGCGCGATGCGGTGCGTGATGGGAGCCCGCTGTCGGTGGCGATGTCGCGCTATCCCGCCGCGTTTCCAGCGATGCACGTCGGCCTGGTGCGGGCGGGTGAGGCGGGCGGCAACCTGGGCCCGACCCTGGCGCGGATCGCCGATCTGCTGGACCGGCAGCGGGCGCTGGCGGCCACGGTGATATCAGCGCTGATCTACCCTGCCGTACTGTTCGTCGCGATGATCGGCGCGGTGACGCTGCTGCTGACCGAGGTGCTGCCGCAGTTCGTGCCGTTGTTTGAACAGAATGGCGCGCAACTGCCGCAGGCGACGCAGATCATGATCGGCCTGGGGTCGTTCGTCTCGCAATACGGGTTGGTGATGCTGGCGGTGGTGGCGCTGGCGGTGCTGGGGTTCCGGCAGGCGCTGCGGCGGCCTGGCCCGCGGGCGGTGCTCGACCGGCTGCTGCTGCGGCTGCCGGTGATCGGCGGACTGGCACAGGAGGTGCTGGCGGCTCGGTTCAGCCGGACGTTCGGGACACTGTTGCAAGGCGGGGTGCCGCTGATCGCGGCGCTGGGCGTGGTGCAGGATGTGCTGGGCAACGCGGCCGGATCGGCGGCGGTGGAGGCGGCGAGCAGCGCGGCGAAAGGCGGTGCCAGTTTAGCCGATCCGCTGGAAGCCGCCGGTGTGTTCCCGATCCGGATGATTCATTTGCTGCGGGTGGGGCAGGAGACGGCTCAGCTTGGGGTCATGGCGCTGCGGGCGGCGGATATCCATGAGGAAAAAACGCGGATTGGGGTGCAGCGGCTGCTGGCTTTGCTGACTCCGGCAATCACCATCGTCATGGGGGCGGCGATCGCCGGGATTGTGACGTCGCTGCTGCTGGCGATGCTGAGCCTGAACGATCTCGCCAATGGATAGCCCGCACGGGTTT
>DASYBP010000146.1:0-19142 GCA_036500715.1 Rhodopila sp. | reverse complement strand
TGTCGATCATGTGCGCGCCCTTGTCGACCGCCAACCTGGCCGCCTCGCCCATCGCGCCCGGATCGCAGCCGGCCAATTGCACCGCCGATATTCCCCCACATCCGTCGATTTCGGCCATGCCGAGGGTCTTTCGGTTTTCCCGGATCATCGCCCAGGAGGCGATCATCTCCGATACCACCATCCCCGCGCCCAGTTGCTTCGCGGTCCGCCGAAACGGAACATCCGTGACCCCTGACATCGGCGCCAGGATGACCGTGGTTTCGATGCAAACGCCGAAGCCCAGATCAATCGATTCGAGGGCATGGTGTGTGATGTGTGAACGACAGTTGCCCATGATTTGGGCAACTTAGCGCCACATTCGGTTGCGCGCAATCTCTCATCGGACAACCATTCCGCCCTCGCTGGCATAGACGATCTTACGATGTCACTTGGGAATGAGATAGCGACCGGTCTTCGCCGAGCTGACCCTGCTTAGTATACAGGCACATTGGTCTTCCTTCTGCTGCACGGCCGACCGGAATCGGGGCATAGATTGCCGGCTCTTCTCCCTACCGACCGCAAAATGCGCTATTTCGCCTGCCGCGACGCGGGCAAGAGGCCCGCGAGCGGGGCCCGCGGCCACCGCCAGCACGACCCGGGCGGCGATCAAACTGGTAGGCGATCAAACTGGTATGTGAAATGCAGATCTAAACGGTTTTTTCTCGGACTTCACCGACGACAGGACGAAGGGGCCAAGCCGTGACCAATGACCAGAAGACGATTGTATGAACAGCTACGCGCAGATCAGCGCCAATGCACCGGAGGTGGCGGGCGGTGTTCTACCATCGTCTGTTGGAAACCGATCCGAACTTGCGGCCGCTGTTTAAAGCCGACATGGCATCGCGGGGCCGCACCTGATGGAGACAATCGGCGCCGCCGTATCCAATCTGCATCAGTTTGACGCGATAATTCCTATCTTGCAGAATCTCGGCTCCCGTCATGTCGCCTATGGCGTCAAAGACGCCGACTACGACACGGTCGCCTCGGCCCTGCTGTGGACGCTCGAGAAATGGCTCGGTGACGCCTTCACGCCGCCGGTGCGCAAAGCATTGACCGTCTGCTATGGCACGCTCGCCGGCGTCATGAAGGCGGCGTCCGCCGCGACATCCTGAATCAGGATTTGCCTTCAAACCGGCATAATCCCCCGCATAGTCCAGGGTCGCAACCCGTCCTCGGGGCGACGAATGTTCTCCCGGCGTCCATGCAACCAACTTGAGCCAGCGGCTGTTTCGGTGCATCGTCCCCAAAGGGCCCGCGCATGTCCAGATCAGCCGCACCTCACCGCGACACCACTATCGAAACCTACCGCACCAAGCGGGACTTCGCTGCGACCCGTGAACCGCCGCCCGGTCCTCGCGCCGAGGGCGCGAAGCATGCCCCAATGTTTGTGGTGCAGAAGCACCAGGCCCATCGCGCCGGGCTGCACTGGGACTTCCGCCTCGAGCACAACGATGTGCTCTGGAGCTGGGCAGTCCGCAAAGGGCCCTCCCTCGACCCTGCCGATAAGCGAATCGCCGTCCACGTTGAGGACCACCCGCTGGACTACGCTGACTTCGAAGGTACCATCCCCGACGGCGAGTATGGTGCGGGCACCGTGGAGACCTGGGACCGCGGCACCTGGGAACCGCTGATCGACCCGGACGAGGGCATTCGCGACGGCGAGATCAAGTTTGTCCTATCCGGCAAGCGTCTTGTTGGAAAATTCACTCTCGTCCGGCTGAAGCCCAAGCCCGACCAGCGCAGTCGCCAGGACAACTGGCTGCTGATCAAAGGTCACGACGAAGATGCGCGGCCAGGCGCCGATGCCGAGGCCTTGGAAGCCGCGGTCCCGCCACCGGCGAAGTCAGACGGCGGATCCCGGCACTTGACCATCCCGGGTGCCGTGCGCGGCAAACTCCCCGACAAGCAGGCCCCCCAACTGGCATCGGTGACGGAAAGTCCGCCGGACGAAGACGACTGGCTGACCGAGATTAAATTCGACGGCTATCGCCTGATAGCTTCCCTCGAGCACGGCCCCTCGCCTGGTCAGACAAAGGTCCGGCTGCTGACGCGGAACGGCAACGATTGGACCGACCGACTGCCCGCGGTGGCCAAGGCCGTCGGCAAGCTCCATGTCGACCAGGCGATGGTCGACGGCGAGCTTGTGGCGCTCGACAAGGACGGCGTCTCCAGCTTCCCGGCGCTGCAGGCCGCGTTGTCCAATGGTCGCGACCACACCCTGGTGTTCTACCTGTTCGACCTGCTGCATCTCGATGGCTGGGATCTGCGCAATTGCGCTCTGGCCGACCGCAAGGACCGGCTGAAGGGCCTCGGCACCTGGCGCGGCATGCTGCGCTTCAGCGACCACCAGTCCGGCAACGCCGTCGGCATGCTCCAGGCCGCCTGCAAGATGAAACTGGAAGGTATCATTTGCAAGAAGGCCGACGCGCCTTACCGTCCCGGCCGCGGCCACGGCTGGCTTAAAGTCAAATGCGCCGGCCGCGAGGAATTCTTGGTCATCGGCTGGACTGAACCCGCGGGCAGCCGCACCGGCTTGGGTGCTCTCCACTTGGGTTACTATGATCCACAGGGAAATCTCCACTACGCCGGCGGCGTCGGGACCGGCTTTTCCGACGAGACCCTGGCCATGCTGCGCGACAGTCTCGACGGCCGCGGCACCGCCCCACCCCGCAACCTGCAGGTCGCCGGCGACGAACTCGAACGCACCATCCACTGGGTGAAGCCGGAACTGATTGCGGAAATATCGTTCGCCGGCTGGTCCGGTGCGGGCCGCGTGCGCCATGCTGTATTCCTGGGCCTGCGCGAAGACAAATCGCCGAAGGAGGTCGTCTTCGACCCACCCGACCCAGAGGCCGAACGCCGCGCCGTCACCCCGAAGAGCTACCTCGGCTCCGCGAAAAAGCAAGGACCCACCATCGCCGTGCCACCCAAGCGCAAAGCTCCGGCCGATGCGAAACCTGCCCGAGCCGACAGCGCGATCGTCACTGCGAGGGCCCCGCAGGCGCGCACAGAAACGATCGAGGGCATTACCCTGACCCATCCCGATCGTGCGCTGTGGCCCGGCATCACCAAGCGGGACCTGGCGGCATACTGGCAAGCGATATCCAATCACGCTCTGCCCGGCCTGGCGCACCGCCCGCTCGCTATTGTACGCTGCCCGGAAGGCATCAGCGGCGAGCATTTCTTCCAGAAGCACGGCCACGGCACGATGCCCCCCGGCATCCGCGACGGCACCGCGGACAAGGCCCCGTATCTTGCGATCGACGGGCTGCAGGGCCTTGTCGCGATGGCTCAGATGTCCGCCATCGAACTGCACGTTTGGGGCGCCACCGAGGCCGACCCGCTGCACCCTGATCAGCTTGTCTTCGACCTCGACCCGGGCGAGGGCGTTGGCATTGCGGAAATCGTCGCCGCCGCTCTGGACATGCGCGACAAGCTTCAGGCCATCGGACTGGCGTCATTTTGCCGCACCAGCGGCGGGAAAGGCCTGCACATCGTTGTCCCCCTGGTTCCCGAACAGCCCTGGGATCCGGTGCGCGCCTTCTGCCGTTCTTTCGCAGAAACGGTCAGTGCGTCGAGCCCGGAAAAATATCTGGCTCACGTGAAGATCGCCGACCGTCGCGGCCGCATCCTGATCGACTGGCTCCGCAACGGCCTGGGCTCCACGGCGGTCGCCTCCTTCTGCCCCCGGGCCCGTCCCGGTGCCGGCGTCGCCACGCCGCTGGCGTGGACCGAAGTGACGCCGGAATTGGATGTGCAGGCGTTTTCCCTAAAGACGGTCCCCGGCCGACTGGCGGAGCTTGAGGTCGATCCCTGGGCGGACTTCGAAGCGTCGCGGCGGAGTCTGCCGGCCGTACCGAAGCAGGCGGTCAGGACCAAGCCCGCGCCCAAATCTGCCGGGAAAGCGGCGATCGTGACGGCAAAGGCACCCAAGCCGAGGGCAAAGCGGCCGTAGCCGACGCAGAGGCATGGTTGCCGTAAGGTTTGACCACGGGGCTCGGCTTGGGCCCCCACTGGTTTCTTCCTAGGAATGGACTTCACCTCCAAGAAGCACGGTGCCGCACCGTCGGGCGGGGAGGTACGCTTTTGCCTACAACCAATGGCGCTGGTCTAGGATCAACCGCGGCCAACGAGAAACCGAGGGGGTACGCCACGTGACGAACCTGATGGCGCCCAGCTATGCGCACAACATGCGCATCATCGGCCACACCGACCAGGGCGGCGGCCGCGCGGACGGCGTGCAGATGATGGTCCACAAGGGCCACGCGTATGTCGGGCACATCTTCTCCAAAGGATTTTCCGTCATCGACGTGCGCGACCCGACCAAGCCGACGCCGGTGAATTACATCCCGACGCCGCCCAACACCTGGTCGATCCATTTGCAGCAATTCGATGACTTGTTGCTGGTGATCCATGCAAAGGACATGTTCGCCCAGCCGGAACTGGCGGATGAGAAGAACTACTACAAAGGCAAGATCGGCGATCACGGTGATGCGCCAGCGGAACAAAGCTGGTCGGCCGGCATGGCGGTCTACGATGTCAGCAAGCCGGAGGCGCCGCGACAGATTGGCTTCATGCCGGTCGCCGGCGGCGGCCTGCATCGTCTGTGGTATGTCGGCGGTCGTTGGGCCTATGCTTCGGCGTTGTTGAACGGGTTTTCCGACTACATTCTGATTACCATCGACATGACGGATCCTACCAAACCCGTTATGGCCGGAAAGTTCTGGCTGCCGGGCATGAACGTGGCTGCCGGTGAGCTGGCAAATTGGCCCAGCGAAGTTGGCCGGTTTGGACTTCACCATCCGATTGTGCATGGCGATATCGCCTACTGCAGCTGGCGCGATGCATGCCTGGCGGTGGTGGACGTAAGCAACCGATCCGACCCGAAGCTGATCACACACAAGATCTGGGCGCCTCCGTTCGGCGGCGGCACGCACAACGCGCTTCCGCTGCCCAATCGGCAATTGCTGATTGTGGTAGACGAAACCGTGCTCGACAACCGCGAGGATGGTGAGAAGCTAATCTGGGTGTTCGACAACCGTGTGAAGTCCAACCCGATCAGTATCGCCACGTTTCCAGAACCAAATGATACCGACTATCTGAAGGTAGGCGGCCACTTCGGTCCGCACAACATTTACGAAAATCGACCCGACCAGTTTGTGAGCGAGGAACTGATTTTCGCCACCTATCAAAATGCTGGTGTGCGAGTCTTCGATATCCGCGACAAATTTCGTCCGGTGGAGGTCGGGGCTTGCGTACCGCCGCCGCCAACCAGACTGGTCGATCCGCGGCCGAACCGCCCGAAGGTGCTGCACTCGGCAGATGTCTCGGTCGACAAGAACGGCATTGTTTACTGCACCGACTTTTCGGCGGGATTGTACATCATGGAATACAATGGTTAGTGCGGTGGTTCCGAAGTCCGCCACGCTGTGAAGTCCGCGCTGGAGCGGACTTCGGAACCATAAGTGCGGCCGGATGCGTCGGGTTCGTGCTGCTGAAGGCTAGTCCAGCCAGATCAACCTTACCCGCGGTCCCCCGGCGTTCTCCGCGATGAAAAAGACGCTGGGAAAAAGACGCTGGCGACTGTGCTTTAGCGCGTCTGAGTCGCCGTATCGCAGTGGTAGCCGTTGGGGATCGCGTGGCAGCCCTGGACGTAGCTATAGTCTGGCGCCGCCTCAGCCGTCGTCACACGCCCGTCGCCGTCCGAGTGGATCACTATGACCTGGGGCTGCGGGGGCGCGTCCTGACCCTGTAGGTATCCGTATCCATTGTTGGGCCAGTCGTAGCCCCAGCCCCAATCACCCCACCATGGCGGGAAGCCGTTCTGGAAGTTGTTGGCGAACCGCCGATTGGGGAAGAACCGCCGATTAGGGAAGAACCGGCGATTGGCGAACCGCGCGACCTGCTGATGGAGGTTGACGAAGGCGGAACGTCCGGAGCCATTCCCGGCGTGGCCGCCTCCCCCGCCTCGGGCGTCAGCAGCCTGGGGGATCGCCAGGACGCCGACCACCATCACTGGGATGATCGACCATCGAAAGGCACCCATGGCTCACAGAGCCTCCGCTATATGCGGCTAGGCTAGCGGGCCGACGGGGCTGCGGCTAGCTCCGACCCGACCGCTTGGACTTCCCATGTCGGTGAGTTGGATCACGCATCGCGGAGGTGCGAGCCAGACGAAGCTGTGTTGTCGCAGGCCGGCGTCACTCCTTCCTCAACCGCACCCGAACCCTCCTCCGTTCTCGGCGATGAACTCGACGCTGGCTGCTTCCAGGGCGCGGACAATGACATCCAGGGTCGCGGCGCGCGGGTGAGATCCGCCCCCCTCAAACTGGCGCACTGTCACTACCCCTACGCGGGCTGCAAACGCGAGCTGCCGCTGCGACCAATCGATTAATCCACGGGCAGCGCGGCAGTGCTGCCATCAATTCGGGGTTGGTATCATGTCCACTACGGTCAACCACGACGAAGAATCATTTTGTGTTTAGTTTCCATAGTGGTGGATCTTCTGGATTTGATAGTTACCCGCCTGCGCTGCGCAAGCAGACGCCAGAGCCGGTGTTCGGCATCATCAAGTCGGCGCTGGGCTTGCGGCAGTTCCTGCTGCGCAGCCTGGAGCATGTCCGGGGCGAGAGGAGCCTTGTGACCATGGCGTGGAACTTGCCGCGGATGTTCGGCCTCTGCCACACTGGATGACCGGGCAACGGGTTAGCCACGTCCAATTCCGCGGAAAAGATCGAGCTATTTGAGTCAATCCTTATCAGATGCCCCTTCAGACCACGCGCTGATCCGGCGGATCGCCCCGCGTCAGGTCGCTCACTTCGCCCGGCGATGAACTCCGTCCGACAGGCTGCTAGCCTCGTTGCCCACGCGGACTGGAGCATCGACCCGCGCAAACGTTGGGTTACCGTTGCGCGCCGGTCGACAAGCGGATGGACCCTGACCGCGCCACGCCCGGTCGGAGAGGTTGCAACATTGCTGTCGCGCCTGACGGACGAGGCGGATGGCGGCGCGGTCGCCCTTGGGGCCGATTTGCCGATCGGCCTGCCGCGGGCTTATGCGGCGACACGACCGGAGGCCGATTTTCTGGCGTTTCTGCGCGGGGTCGGCGGACTGCCTGACTTCTTCCAGGTGTGCGCGACATTGGACGAAATCCGACCGGAGCGTCCGTTCTATCCGGTCCGCGGCGTTGCCGGAATGACCCGTCTATCGCACGCGCTGGCCCTTGGTCTGCCCAGCGCCTCCGCGCTTTCTCGGCTCTGCGATCGGGCGACCACCGAACGGCCGGCTGGGGCGCCGTTGTTCTGGACCCTGGGTGCGAACCAGTCCGGTAAAGCAGCGATCGCCGCTTGGCAACATCTGATCCGGCCAGCGTTGACCGACAGGCCGGCCTTGCGGCTGTGGCCATTCGAGGGGCCATTCCGTTCCTTGCTGTCGCCCGGCACGGTTGCCCTAGCGGAAACCTACCCGGCCGAGGCCTTGCGTCACCTGGGCATTCGCCTGCGCGGCAGCAAGCGCCGACATGCCGACCGCTGCGCGGCGGCAGGCCCGCTGCTGACGGCCGCGGATCGTCAATTGGCGACACCGGATGATGCGATGCGTCAGCGGTTGCTGGACGGTTTCGGCAGCGACGCCAATGGCGAGGATCGCTTCGACAGCGTGCTCGGCGTGTTGTGCTTGCTCAACGTCCTGGCTGGCAACCGCCCCGATACGGCACCTGTCGATCCCTGGATCCAGCGGTGGGAGGGCTGGGTGCTGGGACAAACCGCGCTGCCGGCAGCAGCGCCCAGCCTGCCGTCAGAGTGCTTCTGACCATCAACCCGCGCCGCTCACGAGACTTTGCCATTCAGCCTCGGTCATCGTCCGCACGCCCAGTTCCGTCGCCTTGCGCGCCTTTGACCCTGCGTCCGCGCCGACGATCACGATGTCGGTCTTTTTTGACACGGAGTCCGTCACCTTGGCCCCTAGCGCCTCGGCGCGCGCTTTGGCCTCCGGCCTGGACATCGTCTCCAGCGTGCCGGTGAAGACCACCGTTTTGCCCGCGACGGGGCTGTCGGCGCCATCAGCGCGGGCGGCGTCTTCGATTGTCAGCTCCGATGCCAATTCGTCGAGAGCGGCGAGGTTTCGCGCCTCGCCGAAGAAATCCGTCAATTCCTCGGCAATCGAGGGGCCGATGCCGTTGATACTGCCCAGCTCCAGACGCTCATCGGATCCGGTCGTGGTGGCCGCCAGCATCTGTGTGCGCCAGTTGACAAAACTGCCGTAATGGCGCGCGAGCAGCTTCGCGTTGGTCGATCCGATTCGGCGGATGCCGAGAGCGTAGATGAACCGCTCCAATGGCACGGTCCGGCGAGCCGTGATGGCTCTGGACAGATTGCGCGCGGATTGCTTGCCCCAGCCTTCGCGGGCGGCGATCTCGGCTTCGCGTTCCGGCAACCGGAACAGATCGGCTGGGCCATGGAGCCAGCCCTCGTTGTAAAATTCCTGGATGGTCTTTTCGCCCAGACCGTCGATATCGAAGGCGGGACGCGAAACAAAGTGAATAAGCCGTTCCACGCGCTGTGCCGGACAGATGAGTCCGCCGGTACAGCGGCGCACGACCTCCCCTGGCGGGCGGACCGCATGGCTGCCGCAGGCGGGGCAGATGTCGGGGAAGACGAATGGCCGCGATCCGTCCGGTCGGCGTTCCGTTACGACAGATACGATCTGCGGGATCACATCACCGGCGCGTTGCAGCACGACAGTGTCGCCGACACGGACATCCTTGCGCGTGATTTCGTCCTCGTTGTGCAACGTTGCCCGAGCAACGAGGACGCCGCCGACGTTGACCGGTTCGAGTTCTGCCACCGGGGTCAGGGCGCCAGTGCGGCCGACCTGGATGCGGATCTCCCGCAAGACCGCCGTTGCGCGTTCGGCGGGGAATTTCCAGGCAATGGCCCAGCGCGGCGCCCGCCCGACAAAGCCTAGGCGACGTTGCAAGGAAAGGTCGTCGATCTTGTAGACGACGCCGTCAATATCGTAGCCGAGGCCGGAGCGGGCGAGCCCGATGTGGTTTTGGAATGATTCAGCTTCGGTCTCATCGGTCAGTCGGCGGGACAGCGGGTTGACGTCGAAACCCCAGGCCTTCAGACGTTCCAGGTAACCCCAATGGGTCGTTGCGACAGGCTCACTACTTTCGCCCTGCGCGTAGGCGAATAGGGACAGGGGCCGGCTGGCGGTGATGCGGACGTCGAGCTGCCGCAGGCTGCCGGCCGCCGCGTTGCGGGGGTTGGCGAAGACCTTCCCACCGGCCTCGGCCTGCGACTGGTTCAGTGCCAGGAAGTCGGCTTTGGTCATGAACACCTCGCCGCGGATTTCGATCAGCGCGGGCGCATCGCCGTTCAGTGTGTCTGGCACGGACTTCATAGTGCGGAGGTTGGCCGTGACATCCTCGCCTTCCGTGCCGTCACCGCGCGTGGCGCCGCGGACGAAGCGGCCATGCTCGTAGGTCAGATTGATCGACAGGCCATCGATCTTTGGTTCGGCAACGAATATCAACGGTTCGGTGCGTCCGAGAAAGCGTCGGGCCCGGGTGCAGAACTCGGCGAACTCAGTGGCGTCGAAGGCATTGTCCAGAGACAGCATCGGGACGCGATGACGGAGCTTGGCGAAGCCGGATTCGGGCGCACCGCCGATGCGCGCCGACGGCGAGTCGGGGCGGATCAACGCCGGGAAGCGGGCCTCAATCGCGGCGTTCCGGCGACGAAGCAGATCGTAGTCGGCGTCGGCGATTTCCGGTGCGTCGCGCGTGTGGTAGGCGGCGTCGTGGTGGGCGATTTCATCGGCGAGCCGGGCGAGTTCCTCCGCCGCCTCGCCTTCGGTCAGTGATTCGACGGGGGTTTGAGTGGCCGGCGCTAACATCCCGCTGTTCCGGTCGTAGTCAGCAGGTACTCCGAAGTCCTCCTCATACCAGCAATCCCTGCGGCGGCCGTTGCCCGCGCAGCAGATCGTCGGCGGCGGCACGCGCGGCATCCGAAACGATCTCCCCCGCCAGCATTCGTGCGATTTCCTCGCGTCGCGCTTCCGGGTCCAGATGATCGACGGTCGTTGCGGTGCGGTCGCGGATGGCGGACTTCGCGACGCGCAAGTGTGCGGCACCACGCGCGGCGACCTGCGGACTATGCGTGACGACGAGTACTTGAACCCCTTCCGCGACCCGGACCAATCGTTCCCCCACCGCAGCAGCGGTCGCGCCGCCGATGCCGGAATCGACCTCGTCGAACACCAGTGTCGGGACGGCTGAACCAGCCGACAACACGACCTTCATTGCCAGCATCAGCCGCGACAGCTCGCCACCCGAGGCGATGCGCGCCAATGGTCCTGGTTCCTGGCCCGGATTGGTGGCGATCAGGAAGCGGACACGGTCCACACCGCCGGGGCCCCAGTCGGGTTCGGCAAGCGCCGTCACCTCGGCGAGGAAGCGAGACTTGTCCAGGCGCAGCGGCGGCAACTCCGTGCCCACGGCCTTCTGTAACTTACCGGCCGCGGCCTTTCGCGCATCGGATAATGCGGCGGAGGCAGTCATATACTGATCCTTGGCGGCCCGTGCCGCTTGCTCCAGCGCCGTTATCTCTGCCGCTCCGCTGTCCAAGGCCGCCAGTCTGGCCGCCAGCGTGTCGAGCAATTGCGGCAGATCCGGGACAGCGACGCCGTGCTTGCGGGCTGAGGCACGCAGGGCAAACAGCCGCTCCTCCGATTGTTCCAAAAGCCGCGGATCGACCTCGGAATCAGCGATCAGGCGGGTTAGCACCGTCTCTGCCTCAGCCAGCGCCTCTTCCGCCCGCTCCAGCGCGGCGAGTGCCGGATCGGCCGGGCTGGGACCCGTCGCCTCGGGCTGACCCCCAGGTTGACCCGCGGACGTCAGACGTTGCAACGACCGAGACGCAGCCCGCAGCGATGCCGCCGGGCCGGCACCCCGTCGGTCGCGCGGCATCAGTTCCGCCAAGGCGGCGGCGATCGCCTCAGCGCGCCGCTCGTTCTGCTGCAATCGCTGACGTTCGCGCGCCAGGGCTTCTTCCTCGTTGACCCGGGGTGCGAGCGTTGCCAGTTCCTCGACCGCGTGGCGCAGCCACGCCTCGTCGCGTTCGGCTGCGGCGATCGCCTCGCGGGCCTGCTGTAATCGGCGTAGCGCTTCCCGCCAGGCTTGCCAGGATCCGGACACGGCGACGCGCAAAGCGACCGCCACGCCGAACGCATCCAGCAGGCCCGCATGATTGGCGGGGTCGGCCAAGCTCATTTGCTCGTGCTGACCCTGCACCTCGACCAGCAGTGTACCGACGCGCCGCAGCAGCCCTACCCCGACCGGATTGTCGTTGATAAACGCGCGCGAGCGGCCGTCCCTGGTGACGATGCGGCGCAGGACGATCTCGTCGTCGGCAGCAAGTCCGTGTTCGTCGAGCAGATCCGACGCGGTGTGTCCCGAGGGCGGCGAAAAACAAGCGGTTACACTCGCCTGTTCGGCCGATGCGCGGACCAGGCCGTTTTCCGCTCGAGCACCGAGGGCAAGGCCGAGGCTGTCGAGCAGGATGGACTTGCCGGCACCTGTCTCGCCGGTCAGGACCGTGAGGCCTTGATCGAATGCCAGATCGAGCCGCTCGATCAGCACGACATCGCGGATCGATAGTGCGGTCAGCATGCCGCGCTGCTCGCACTCTTCATTCGAGCCGGATCAGAACACCGCATGCCAGGCACGAGAGAAGAAGCCCGGCCGCTCAGGTTCGCCATTTGGCCGCGCTTTGTCGCCGGGGCGGGCAACCCCGGCATCAACAAGCTGAGCATAGCTTGCCTGATACCAATCGCTACCCGGATAGTTGTACCCGAGGACCGCGGCGGTCTTGCGCGCCTGATCCTTCAACCCCAGCGCCAGGTAGATCTCGGTCAGACGAGCCAGCGCTTCCGGCACGTGGTTGGTGGTCTGGAAATCGTCTACGACGCGCTGAAAACGGCCGATCGCCGCCTCGTAGAGATTCTGCTTCTGGTAAAAGCGACCGATTTCCATCTCCTTGCCCGCGAGATGGTCAACGCACAGGTCGATCTTCAACTTTGCATCGCGTGCATAAGCGGTATCGGGAAATCGCGTCACCACCTCCCGCAAGGCAGCCATCGCCTGCTCGGTGCCCTTCTGGTCGCGTTGGATATCGGCGATCTGTTCATAGTAGCACAACGCACGCAGGTAATATGCATAGGCGATGTCGCGATGCGCCGGATGCAACTGGATGAATCGTTCCAGGGTTCCCAGCGCATCGGTATATTTGCCCTGCAGGTACAACGAATAACCTGACATCAACTGGGCGTTCACCGCCCACGATGAATAGGGGTAGTTCTGCTCCACCGCGTTGAACTGGTCACTGGCGGTGCTGAATCGGCGCGCGTTCAGGGCATCCACGCCGTTATTATACAGCTCCTCGACCGGGCCGGTGGGGGTCTTCTTGGCGCTGTCATCTGACGACCCGCAACCCGCCAGGAAGGGGACGACCAGTGTCATCCCCAGCAGAATAGCGCGCTGGGGGTGGTACGACATGCTGATACCTGTACTCATTGCGCGGTTTATATCATGCCGCCGCGATCCGCGAATACCGGGGTTCGTCAGGCCGCGACGGTAAGAGGTTCGGTCGCAGCCACACGCCAAGCGGCGGTATCTGCGAACAGCGCCCGCAACAGGCGGTTGTTCAACTCATGGCCGGGGCGATGCGCAACGAAGCGGCCATGCAGTCGACCGCCGGCTAGCGCCAGATCACCGACGACGTCCAACAGCTTATGACTGGCGAACTCGTTGGCCATCCGTAGGCCGCCCGGGTTGAGAATGCGCGAACCATCGACGACGATCGCGTTGTCCAGACCACCACCTCGCGCCATGCCCTCCGCCTGAAGCTGGTCGACCTCTGCCATTTGGGCAAAGGTGCGGGCGGCGGCGATTTCGCGCCGGAAGCTGGCGGGAGAGAGCTGCAAGGCAGCGGTTTGACGGCCGATCGCGCTGGCCGCGAAGTCGATCG
This sequence comes from Rhodopila sp., assembly GCA_036500715.1. Lineage (GTDB taxonomy): Bacteria > Pseudomonadota > Alphaproteobacteria > Acetobacterales > Acetobacteraceae > Rhodopila. The sequence continues at coordinate 6,075 of DASYBP010000146.1, read as the reverse complement.
ATACGTCCAGCTCCAGCACTGGCGGAACCGTTCGGGAGACCGGACCGAATGGCCGGAGTTCAGCCCACGCCTCACCGGATTCGACCCGCACGGTGCGGAGAACTTCAATGACACGGCGCGGCGCGTCCTGCTCAACCGAGCCTGCGCAATCCAACAGAAAAACGAACGGTCCGGCCGAACCATCGAGGATGGGAATCTCTGGACCATCGAGTTCGATCAAAGCGTTGTCGATGGACAAACCAGAGAGCGCGGCCATCACGTGCTCGACGGTGCCAACGCGAGCAGATTGCATGCCCGGGTCGGCCAGGACGGTGCAGAAGCGGGTGTCGATGACGTTATCGAACCGGCACGCAATCGTACGTCCCAAATCGACCCGTCGAAGGACGATCCCGTGATCGACGCCGGCGGGCCGTATGGTCAGTGTGACACGCCGGCCAGAGTGGAGGCCAACACCCACGCAATCGATCGCCGCTTTCAGCGTGCGCTGGCGCCAGCCGAAAGAGCCGTCGACATTAGCGCCCGTTTGGGCGAGTGGCAGTCTGACGAAGCCATCCATACCTAAAGGGATCCTGATCGGCGGAAGCGTTATCGCTTGGCCTTAACGCTCCTAGCCCGTTTCGTTCAATCGGCGCAGTCAATCATTGTTGCCCCGTGTTACGCGCCAACGCCTTGCGTTTATTGTATTTGTTGCATTGCGTTACGTGCGAGGCGACGGGCTTCGCCCGACACGGTCATACTAACGTAACCTGATTAACGTTAAGTTAATCACTCGCCGCGATACTGGCGGATATGCGATGTCTGATCGGCTTTTTTGGGCTCCCGCGCTCGTTGCACCACACGGCCGGCTCTGTCCGAGCGCGCATCTATGAGCCGCTCCGGCGGGCGGGCTTCACGACTGCGCGAGTTGCGCATTTCAACCTCCCGGAGATCATCAATAATCCCCGTTCCGGTGAGTTCGACATCCTGCCCGCCCCGCCCGACGGTCGGTTGCTCGACCTCGACCTGTGCTGGACCGAGCCGCAGATGCACGCTTCGATCGCTGCCCAGTACGATGCTGCCCGCGTGTACCCCGATGGTTTTGGCGACGATTACCTGAGCCTCGCCAACATGTGCCACCAGTTGCGAAGTCTGGAGCGCCTTTGGTCGCTGCTGCAACTGCTTGGCCCGACCGAAGCCGATGTGGTGATGTTGCTACGCCCGGACCTGCTGTATCTCGATTCGCTGCAACCCGCCCGGGATCTCGAGCCGCTGTTGGCGGGCCGCGCGGACCTCATCGTGCCGGCGTGGCAAAGCTGGGGCGGTTTGAATGACCGCTTTGCCTTCTGTTCGTCCCGCACGGCCCGGATCTATGCAACGCGAATCCAGCTTTTCATTGACGCATGTCAGGAACTGGGAGGCATGCACGCAGAGACGTTTCTGAAATTTGTCGCGGCCTGCCACGGTTTGAGGGTCGGACAAACGGCTCGGCGGGCCGTACGCGTGCGCGCGAACGGCCAGATCGCGGGAAATGACCACGCGATGGTGGCGACAGCGTGAGGGTTTTCATTCTCTGCCCAGCGGCCACGATCAGCGGCGGGCCGGAAGCGCTCCATCAGTTGTGCGCCGCTCTGCGTGCCAAGGGCGTGGATGCAGCCATGGTCTACTACCCGGCCCAGTGCCCGGTACCGGAGCCGTACCGGCACTATGGCGTGGCGGTTAGCCCCGGCGTGGTCGATGTCCCGGAGTCGGTCGTCGTCATCCCCGAGGTCGTGACAAGCATCGCTTTGCGGTTCCCGAACGCTCGGAAAGCGGTCTGGTGGCTGAGTGTCGACAACTACTTCAAATGGCTACACAGGAACCCTGGACCATCCGTGTTCGAGCCGCGACCCGACCTTTTGCACTTGTGTCAGTCGCAGTACGCTCATGACTTCCTCGCCGGCCGAGGTGTTGGTCCGCTGCTGATGCTGACGGATTATCTGACGACGGACGTCTTCGTGCCGCGGCCGCTATCGGGACGTCTGCCGTTGGTCGCCTACAACCCGAAGAAGGCACCGGAGACGACCCAGGCGCTGATCTCGCGGGACGCAAGACAGGTCTGGATGCCGCTGGAAAATCTCAGCAAATCGGCGCTCGCCGATCTGCTCGGCGAGGTTCGCCTCTATGTCGATTTTGGTCCTCACCCCGGTCGGGATCGCATTCCGCGTGAGGCTGCTCTTTGCGGTGCCGTCGTCATCACCGGTCGTCGGGGCGCAGCCGGTCTCGCCGCCGATGTGCCCCTTCCCGACCGATTCCGCCTGGACGAACGGCGGTCTGAATTCGAGGCCGAGGCCACCAGCCTGATCGCTGAAATGCTGCACGGGGAGGCTGCGTTTCTGGCCGCTGCGGAAGAGCAGGCCGGCTACCGGAACTGGATCGGACGCAACCACCAGGTTTTTCTGGCGCAGGTCGATGACTTTATTGCCACGATGTCAGTTCACCCGGCTGGGGGATGGGCAGTATAAGCCCAGCGATCAGACGGTCAGCATGATCTTCCCGATGTGCGCGCTCGACTCCATGAGCCGGTGTGCCTCTGCCGCCTGCGCCAGCGGAAAGGTCGCATAAATGACCGGCGGGCACCGTCCAGCATCCAGAACCGGCCACACCTTGGCCCGCAGTTCGGCCGCTATAGCGCCTTTTTGCGCCGTCGTCCGCGGTCGCATCGTCGAACCCGCGATCGTCAGTCGCTTCACTAATACCGGCACGAAGTCGAAATCCTGGACCTTCGATCCCTGCAGGAACGCAATAAGAATCAATCGCCCGGCCGTCCGTAACGACCGAATGTTACGCGCGATATACGGTCCCCCGACCATGTCGAGCACCACGTCTACGCCGCGCGAGTCGGTCAGCGTCTTCACCTCGGCGACGAAATCTTGCACCCGGTAGTTGATTGCCGCATCCGCCCCTAGCTTCAGGCAAGCCGCACATTTGTCGTCGGTACCCGCGGTGGCGAAGACGCGCGCACCGAATTCGCGGGCCAACTGGATCGCTGTCACACCAATCCCGCTGGTGCCGCCATGGATCAGGGCGGTCTCGCCCTTCGAGAGACGGCCGAGCTGGAATAAGTTGGCCCACACGGTGAACGACGTTTCCGGCAACGCACCCGCCTGGATCGCATCGTAACCGGCCGGCCAGGGCAAACATTGCGGCGCCGGAGCAACGCAGTACGCCGCATACCCGCCGCCGTTGGTCAGCGCGCAAACGCGATCGCCTGGGGACAGTGTCGCCACCTGAGCGCCGACCGCCACAACCTCGCCGGCCACCTCCAGCCCGAGATGCGGGCTGGCGTCAGGTGGCGGTGGATAGGATCCCTGCCGCTGAGCCACATCGGGCCGATTTACTCCGGCCGCCTGAACCCGGATCAGCACCTCGTCCGGCTTCGGTGTCGGAACCGGCCCTGAGGCGAGATGAAGCACCTCGGGTCCCCCGGCACCGTCGGCCTGGACATAGGTCATGGTCTGCGGGACGGGCATGGGCAGAAGCCTCCGGGTTCATCCGTTGGATGAAACTAGGCCTACCGTTGCCTTGCGGCAAAGCCAGCGAAAGGTTTGTTATGTCCCATCACCCGCCGCCGCCCGAGCGGAGTGACACGGCCGCTCAGTTTCGGTGTCCTTAAGCCTCCCGGATGGCCGCGTTCAGTGCCCTCACGCCAGCCGACGGTCCATCCGGATGGCTCCAGACACATCCGACCACGGCCAGAAAATCCGTCCCCGCGCGTACCAGCGGCCTACAATTCTCCGGCGTGATACCGCCTATGGCGCAACTGGGCAGCTCCATCATCTCCGACCACCACTGCAGGATTTCAGGGTCCAGGAGCGCCGTCACGGTTTTTGTCGTGGATGGAAAGAACGCCCCGAAAGCGACATAGTCAGCACCGTCCTCCCCGGCCTGCATTGCCAGGTGACGGCTGCCCTTGCAGGTCACTCCCAACGTCAGATTGGGACCCAGCAGCCGCCGGGCCTCCGGCGCCGGCATATCCTCCTGGCCGACATGGGCCCCGTCGCACCCGTTCGCACGCACAAGCTCGGCGCGATCATTCAGTAGAAAGGCCACGCCGCGGGACTGGCAGACCGGCCGCAAGGCATCGATCACTCGCCGCCAGGTATCGTCGCTGGCATCCTTGAGCCGCAACTGAACCGCGGCGACGTCGTCGGCATCAAGCGCCGCCGCCAACAGATCGGCGAACGGCACCGGGTCGAACTTCGGTGGCGTGATCAGGTAGACGCGGCAGCTACGCTCGTCAGCCACAAACATCAGGCCTTGTCAAAACAGGTGCGCTGGCGATGGGTGATGCATCGAACCCATCCGACGCTACTACTTCAGGTAACCGCTTTTGTCATCTGCCGAACCCGCCCGGTCCAGCCACGCGCACAGCCGCCGCGCCGCCCCCCGGCGCGCCAGGTCCAAGGCGGCCGGCGCCCCCGGCAGTAAAAGCCCGCCTTGACGTCCGGCAACCGCTGCGACGCGCGCCCAGCCAGGCGCCTCGGGCCACAGAACAAGCTGCATCACCCCGTTCCTCAGCGCGCCCAACGCCAGGCCCGACGCGTCAGCGCAGTCCAGGATGTCCATCGCCTCCGTACCCGGGAAATCCGCTCGCGCGGACTCGACCACTTCCCGCCACCACAGGCATCCGGCGAAAGCCGCCGCGCCCGGGGCCGACAGCAAAGTCACCGGCGCGCCGAACGACAGCGCCGCCTTCGCGTCCGCCAGCCCATGGACGATGACCGCCGGATGAATGATCATGTCTGACGTTCAACCGGTTGACCGCGCGCAGTTCAAGCGGCATCAGCAAAGGAAACCGAGTACCAGAGGCGGACATGGCGGACGAGCCCGACGACCCGGACGCTGCGGCAGACCGGCTAGACGCCGCGTTGGAGCGAATCGCGCAACTGGCCTCCGTGCCGCCGGCGCCGGCCAATGCGCCGCTGGCGGATTCGGATCTGTCCATCGCCGAAATCGCCGAACGTCTCGACGCTTTGATCGGCCGCCTGCGGGCTGCTCTCGGCAAACCGGATTGACTCAGGGGAGAATGGCGCGATGGCGCAGGTAACGCTTCGCATCAACGGCTACGCTTATACTATTGGCTGCAAGGACGGGGAAGAAAGGCATCTGGAAGCCATGGGCGCCGAGGTCGGCCGCCGCATCGAGGGCGTCCGCGCGGCCGCGGGACCCAGCGGCGAGGCGCGGATGCTGGTGATGGCAGCGCTGCTGATGGCGGACGATATTTTCGATCTGAGGAACAGGTTGCAAGTCGCCGAAGCAGCCGCGGCCCCGCCAAAACCTAATGCGACGCTGGGACGCAAACTCAACCGGATGGCCAAACGCGCGGAAGAAATCGCCGAGGGTTTGGAACGGCAAGAAGCGAGCTAGATAGGCCCACAAGGCTCCACACCGGCCCACCCGGGCCGTCGCCCTTGGCAGTCCCGGCATCGGAGACTTGCTTATGCCACCCCAGACCCCTACGTAGACGATGCGGGGCTGCCCGGTGCGTCAGGAAGCTCATCCCCGGGGCCAGTAAGCATCTCCCTCGGGAGCTGGCTCTGTCGAGATCCTGGTCTCGGTATCCGGCGCCCACCTGCACACGCAGGCTCTGGGAGGATGACACGCCAACGGCCAAGGCGGCTCCGCACATGGCCTTCTCCCCGCGGCCAACGATCGGCGCGGCCAGAAGGCGACGCAATCGACCTTTGTCCGCTGCCTCGCGCTCCGCACGAACGAGGCAACCACATCGCTCTGCAATCACCCGGCGTAGGCGATCCGTCGAGCTTCGCCGGCTGGCGCCCTGGCGATACGTTGGTACCGGAGCGTTTCGGCACGATGGGACCGATTTGCGGCGGCGGTTCCTGCGATCGAACTCTCGCCGTCTTGCCCGGTCGCCTCCGCCTCGGGAGCGCCTTCGCCGCCCAGCGGGTGGACGAGGTGCCCGTTGGCCCTTACGACGTTCGGCTTGATGCCGTTGCGACGGAACACGGCATCATTCGCTGCGGGGGCCGATGTGAGGATACTGTTTCTGGGTGACGTATTGGGCCGCACCGGCCGAGACACGGTTGCGGCAAAATT
>DASYBP010000145.1:0-1721 GCA_036500715.1 Rhodopila sp. | reverse complement strand
TCACTCTTTGCAAATCCACGGTCCTGAGTGTCGGGTTGTTGGTCAGCCTTGCTGCGACCGCGCATGCGCAATCCGTGACGGCGATACCGCCGGGCGGCGGCGCGTCGGCGGAGACTCAGACTCCCACTCAGCCGGCCCGGTCGCCAGTATTGGGGTCGCCGCAGAGCTTTTTCCCCAAGCCCGGTGGCGGGGAGTTGATAAAGGCGGAACACCAGCAGCCGCAGCCCGCTTCGGATGCAAATAACCCTGCATATCAGTCTGCCGGGGGGGCGGGCCGGCCCTGGCTCGGCCCCAAGCCCAATTAGCCGACATTCCCTAGGTGCCCGGCGGTTGTGAGGTCATGATTACCACTCCGGGCATCCTCGGCAAGGTAGGACCGCCCGCTGGGGCCACAAAAGTCGGTCGAACCCGCCAATTGATTGCACCGAGGCGGCGAAACGCTCTGCTCTGCCCTCATCGAGGCGCACCTCTTCCGTCGTTTGCCCGTCGTATCCGCTTTCCGCCCGTCACGCTGGCGCGGGTGGCGCCCGCAGGGGGGCGATCAGTGTGAGGATTTCTTGGAACATCTGTCGCGGCACCGCGACCTCAGCCATCTGAAACGTGACGTAGCGTCCGTGGCTGACGACCTTCGCGCCGATCTTGATCAGCTTCGTCTTGAGGCTGGTCAGTGACCACGGCTCCGCTGCCTTGGGCAGCGCCAGCGTCCGCATGAAATTCCCAAGGTTGTACGCGAGGATGTGAAGCTGGAGGCGAACGGCGTTAGCAGCAAAGGCGCGGCAGGACAGCCGCGTCCATTTGATCGCACCCTTGCCTTCCTTGATCCACTGCTCCGCCGTACCACGCTGGTTGTAGAAGGCGACGACGCGCGCGGCCGGCCGCGCCAAGTTGGTGACGATGAAGCCGACGCGCGGATACAGCTCGTCGGGGTGCCACTCGACCTTGGCCACGACGCGCCGGGGCTTGTTCCAGCTTTGCGCTTGATAGCTGAAGCTGGCGAAGAAGCGGCGCACTTCATGCGGTGGTCGTCCGACCGGACGCTTGAGCAGATATTCGATCCTGCCCTGCAAGACGTTGTTGGTTGGTAGCCGGATCGTGTAGCCGATGCCGTCGGCTTCAAGGAACTCGTACATCTCGGGGTTGGCGAAAGCCGCATCGCCACGGAAATAGAGCCGCTTCACTGTGCCCCGGTAGCGGGCCACGACCGGCTCCAGTACCGCGCGCCAGCCGTTGGCGCTGTGCACGTTGCCCGGCCGTAGGGCACAGCGCTCGACATCGCCAAGCTGATTGAACACGAACAGCGGGTGATAGCAGGTGCAGCCGAAGTGGCCGTTGTAGGCGCTGCCTTCCTGCTCGCCATAGGTGGGGCTCTCGCTCGAATCCATGTCGAGAACGATGACCTTTGGCGGTCGCTGCCGATGCACCTTGTCAATCCAATGGCCGGGCAGATCGGCGAGCGCGGCAAGGTTCTCGGGTCGGCTCAACCATTTCGTCTCGAACCGGCCCATCTGGCTGGCTGAAGCTGCAGCCCCGGTGATCGCCCGGCCGCCCACAACCCAACGCATCGCGGGGTCGTGGCACAGCCTTCTAATTGGGCTTGGGGCCGAGCCAGGGCCGGCCCGCCCCCCCGGCAGACTGATATGCAGGGTTATTTGCATCCGAAGCGGGCTGCGGCTGCTGGTGTTCCGCCTTTATCAACTCCCCGCCACCGGGCTTGGGGAAAA
>DASYBP010000144.1:0-1886 GCA_036500715.1 Rhodopila sp. | reverse complement strand
TGATATATTTTCCGCCGTGGAGAAGCCGGCGCGGAAGATGAAGCGCTGGATCTGGCCATCGGTCATGCCGGCCAGCTCGCTTTCGGTGGCCAGCCCCTGGGCGATGACCTTGGCGCGGATGCGGTCCACCGAGAGGCCGCGGCCGTCGTCGGATACCTCCAGGATGATGTAGCCACCTTCGTGGAAGGCGTTGAGGATGATGTTGCCGGTTTCCGGTTTGCCGGCCGCGCGCCGCTCCGCCGGGTTTTCCAGCCCGTGATCGCCGCTGTTGCGGATCATGTGGGTCAGCGGATCCTTGATCAGCTCCAGCACCTGGCGGTCGAGTTCGGTGTCGGCACCGAGCATTGTGAGTTCGATCTTCTTGCCCATATCGTGCGAGAGATCGCGGACCAGCCGAGGCAGTTTGTTCCAAGCGTTGCCGATCGGCTGCATGCGGGTCTTCATCACGCCTTCCTGCAGGTCGGACGTGATATGCGACAGGCGCTGCAGCGGCACGGTGAAGGCGCTGTTTTCATGGGTGCGAGCAAGCTGCAGCAGTTGGTTGCGGGTCAGCACAAGTTCGCTGACCAGCGTCATCAGGTCTTCCAGCACGTCGACGGTCACCCGGATCGTCTGGGCAGCGGCCGGCGCGGTCGTCGCTTGGGTTGCCGGCTGGGTCGCGACGGGCGCTGGCGCCTGCTCTGCCGCGGGTTCGGCGGGGGCTTCGACGGATGCTGTAACCATGGGTGCATCGACGGGGGTTGCTGGGACCGGGGGCGCGGAGGCGGCGGCCGGCGCTTCGTTTGCCGCAGTGGCGTTCAGCAGGGCAATCAGTGCCGAGTCGTCGCCCTGGGGTTCGGCGCCGGTTTGGCTCAGCGTCGTCACGATTGCCTTGATCTGGTCGATTGCGGCGAGCACCTGACTGACAATGTCCGGCGTGACTGTCAGGGTGTGGTCGCGCAGCTTGCCCAGAACATTCTCGCCAGCATGGGTGACACGTTCCAGCCGCGGGAGCCCCAGGAAGCCGCAAGTCCCCTTGATGGTGTGCACCAGGCGGAAAATGAAGCCCAAAGTCTCGGCGTCGTCGGGCGTGCGTTCCAGGGTGACCAGGGCAACATCAAGCTCGGCGAGGCTCTCGTTTGTCTCGGTCAGGAAGTCGGATAGAAGATCGTCCACGGCAGCTCCCTTGGCAGCCCGGTGGTCGGGCGGGAGCTGATCCTTGGCAGGACTTCGCAAACAAAAGGTAAATGACCGCGAGATTTTCTAATTTATCGCACGGACGCGAAGGCGGTTGGTGGGCTGGCAAGGCGGTTAAAGCGCAGACAATGGTGCCGGCGTCGCGGACGAAAGGGCCCTTCGAGCGGCCCAAGGACTTGAACACGGGGCGGTGGTAGCGCAAGTCAGGAGGATGGTCCTACAGTGATAGGTCAACCAGTGAGGGACCGGAAGCAAGCCGGGCCCGGAAGGAGATAGCCTTTTATTATGATCGATCCGTTCGGCAGAGCGATCACCTACCTGCGGGTGTCGGTGACCGATCGGTGCGACCTGCGCTGCGTTTACTGCATGGCGGAGGACATGACGTTCCTGCCCAAACGGGACCTTCTGACGTTGGAGGAACTGGACCGGCTTTGCGCTGCGTTCATTCGCCTCGGCACAACGAAAATTCGCATCACCGGCGGGGAGCCGCTGGTGCGCCGCGACGTGATGCGCTTGTTCGGTACGCTGGGCGGCCGGATCGGACATGGTCTGAATGAACTAACGGTGACGACTAATGGGTCGCAGCTGACCAAGCACGCCGAGACGCTTGCCGCGGCCGCCGTCAGGCGGATCAACGTGTCACTGGATACGCTTGATCCGGTGCGGTTTACGGAGATTACCCGCTGGGGAAAGATCGAACAGACGCTGGA
>DASYBP010000143.1:0-12486 GCA_036500715.1 Rhodopila sp. | reverse complement strand
TATTGGTTGTCATCTCATAGCGCGTAGTGCAGTCGCTGAAGTAGATCTTTCCGTCAGGTGCGATATCCAGGTCATCCGCCATCCGCAGCCTGGAATCGTCATTCAACTTGTAAAGGGTGCGATTGGTTTCATCGGTAACCTTATACACCTCGCCGCCCCGCCTGACCCCGTAAACCCCCATCCCCGCAACCGCAACGATCAGGTTCTCATCCCTGTCGAACTGCATCCCCAGCGGGCGTCCGCCAATATGGGCGAACACCTCGCGCCGCTCGAAGTTGGGACCCGAAAAGCGAATGATGTTGCCATCCCGGGTCGACCCATACAGACGATCCTGTCGGTCCAGAATAACATCTTCCGGCCCCTCCACCTGGTTCAGACCGATCGCCTCGGCCTTTACCAACCGATTGTTGTGTGCGTAAGGCGAGCCGCTGCCAGCCTCTATGGATGGCGCCGCGGCCAAGGGCAACCTCGCGGGATTGACATAGATCTTCTGTGCCGCCTTGCCGCGGTTCTTGGACCATTTCACGTCGATGCCGACTGCAAAAAGCAGAATCACGCCGTTGACCGCCGACGTGACGTAACCCGGGATGCCCATGCGGACCAGGCCGTTGAGTAACAGGAAGACGATCAAGCCGCCGATCATCGCCCGCCAGACCGTGCCCTTGCCGCCGGCCAGCGAGATGCCGCCCAGCACCACCGCGGTCAGCGCCAGAAACTCCCATCCGACGCCCGTGGTTGAATCCGTGCTGTTCTGCCGCGCGGCGTAGAAAACCCCGCCAACGGCGCAAAGCAGGCCCGACAGTACGTAGGTTGCGAACAGCATGCGTTCGACCCGGATTCCGGCGTGCCGTGCCGCCTTGCGGCTGGCGCCGATCGCCGTCAGATGCCATCCATACCGCGAGCGGCTGAGCAGCACATGTCCGACCAGCAGAACGACCAGCAACACGGCGGCGTTGATCGGCACGCCCAGCACGAAACCCTCGCCCATGAAGTCCCAGACATCACTGTCGACGGTGTTGGTGGCGAACACGGTCGCATAGCGCTCGTTTAGAAGATTGACCGAGGCCCGCAGTATGATCAGCGTCACCAACGTGGTGAGAAACGGCCGCGCCTTTAGAAACCCGACCAACGCGCCATTGATCCCGCCGATGACCGCGCCGGTCGCCAGCGTCGCGAGGATCACCCCCCAGACCGGCAGTTCCAGAACATAAAGAAAATACAACGTGGCGAAGTTGCAGGCGGCAAACAGCGCGCCGACGCTCATGTCGATGCCGCCGCTGATCAGGCACAAGCCCATCCCCAAGGCGACAAACCCGAACTCCGCATACAACCGCAGCAGGGAACTGAAATTCGCCGCCGAGCCGTAGTCGGGAATCGTTGCTGAGAAGTATAGAATGAGTGCGATCATCACCGTGAACGGGATCACCGGCTCAAACCATTGTTTCAACAGCAGCTCGGACAGTAAAAGCCGCGGCGAATAGCTGGCGCGAAGCCGGTTGCCGAAACTCGTGAAGTCTGAAGTGGTCGAAGACATAGCACTTCCTCGTGGCGGCAACCGGGGCAGACCGCTATTTCTTCGGCAGAGGGAAACAGTTGCCCCCGCTCGCGTTACTCTTATCGAGCCAGATCGGCCGCGTGAATATCAGGCGATGATCCGATCCCGGCTTTTCACCAGCCTGGAGCATCATCACCGCCGCGTCGATCGCGGCGTGGCCCTGGACCGTCGCCGTGTAGCTGAGCACCTTGTAAAAGCTGCCTTGCTGCAGTTGATCGCAGTCGAGCTGCGAACCCTCGACCGAGGCATACACCTTCACCTGATCGATCTTGCCCGCGTTGCGGATCGCTTGAGCCGCACCCGATTCCATAATGCCCCAGAAACCCACACTCGCGCACAGGTCGGGGTTCTGCTGGATCACCGTCGCAGTGATATTCAGCGCGTTGTTGGCGTCCCAGTTTGCCGCCTGATTCGAAACGATCTTGATCGCCGGATCCTTGTTGAAGACTTCCATGATACCGCCGATCTGATCGACGCTCGCCGCCGCGGTCAGCTCTCCCTGAACGATCTGCACCTTGCCGGACTTACCGGACCCGGTGCCGCATTGCTTCACCACGTCCTGAGCCAGCAACCGACCGATCTCCACCCAGTCGACACCCACGAAGCCATCGGACTTGTAGTTGGACGACATGTTCATCTGGATGACGTGGGTTCCCTGCTGTTCCGCCCGCTTCAGTTCCTTGACCAGCAGCGTGACGCTGGGATTCTGCACGATCAGTACATCGGGTTTGTCGTTGACCAGGGCGGTCAGTGCCTGCAGCATCGACGACGGGTTGTTATTGGGATCGCGCACAACGTATTTCATGCCGTTATAGTCGGCCTCGTTGTGGATCACCCGTTCCCACTCATCCTGCAGCGGCACACCAAGGGCGATCGGCAGGAATGCGATCTTCTTGCCTTCGACAGCCTTGTTGTAGTCTGCCCGCAGCTCGCGTGCCGTCTTGGTGCCGGCCTCCTCTTCGGCTGTTGCGACCAACGGCGTCGCAATCAATGCCGAGAGCAGCAGGGCCAGACCAACCCTCACGAACAGCCTGCCGTGAACCATGACGTTTCCTCCAGTTTCGTTGCCGTTATTGATTTTGCTCAGTCGCCCTGGCGAGCGGTTTCCTCGTCGCGCGGGTGCAGCCAGTTGTCGAGGATGATGGCCGCCAACAGCACGCCGCCTTGGATGATGTTCTGCACTTCGCTGTTGACGTCCATGATGGTGAAAGCGTTCAGCAGCGTGCCGATCAGCGCGCAGCCGACGACGACGCTGAACACTCCGCCGCGCCCGCCGGCCAGGCTGATCCCGCCTACCACAACCACCAGGATGACGCTGAACACCATCGGCCCTTGGGTGATCGCCATCTGCATGCTGCCGGTGCTGCCGATCCAGACCAGGCCGGCGAGCCAGGCGACGAAAGCAACGATGACGTATTCCAGAACGATCAGCGGCCGCAGTGCGACGCCGGCCATCCGCGCCGCCTCGGGGTTGTCACCCTGGCCGTAGATGAAGCGTCCGGTGGAGGTCCTCGCCAGGAACAGGTGCATGACGATCGAGGCGGCCGCGAACACCAGGATCGGCACCGGAATTCCGAAAACATGCCCGGCCCCCAGGAACAGCAGGTTGGGCGAGTCCTTCGGTGCATAGACGACCCAGGCCGGGGCAAACCAGAACGCGACGCCATAAATGACAAAGCCTGCCGCCAAGGTTACGAACAGCGCCGGCGCCTCCACGAAGGCAACCATCATACCGTTGACGAGCCCGATCGCCGTCGCGATCGCCAAGGCGATCAGCGGCGCCCAGAAGACCGGCATTCCCTTCTGAATCTCGATTAGCGCGACCGACCAGGAACCGGCCATGATCGCGACTTCGCTAAGATCAATTCCCCGGCTGACCACGATCAAACCCATGCCGAGGCCAAGAATGCCCAGGATCGAGATGCTGCGCACAAGATTCAGCAGGTTCGCGACACTGGCGAACCCAGGCAGCGCCAAGCCGAATACAACCAGGAGGAGAATTGTTATGAGCAGAATGATCTGTTCCTGAGACGGCTTGAACGATGTCCGCCGCAGGCCATCCGCCCGCATGTGGGGTGGGGCAGGGCCGGCGTTAGCCGACACGACCGACGCCTCGCGGGCGCAACGAATCGACAGGGAAAGTCACATCAGCAGGGTTCAAGATCATGCCTCCCCGCGCGCCACTGAACCGGCGCGTCATTAATTTTCGGCCGCCATAGCACCTCGAACCAACCGCGCCGTCAATGGCCGTATCGGCAATCGTGCCCGAGAAACCGCTGGCGACATCCCGGTCACCCCGGTCCCGGTGGCCGTTCAAAGGTGGTGCAGTTGATCTGTATCATCGCCTTGACATTCGCCATATACGAATGGCGCGTCACTACAACGCGCGACGAGGGTCCTTCCGCATGAGTACCAGCATGCATGGCAGCAACCAAATTCCCGCCACCCTGATCCCTGGTGACGGCATCGGGCCGGAGATCGTCGATGCGGTCGTTCAGGCGCTGGATGCGCTGGGTGCCCCGTTCGCGTGGGAGCGGCAGCAGGGCGGTATGGCCGGCATCGCCGCCGGGGGCGATCCGCTGCCCCAAGCCACGCTGGACAGCATTCGCCGCAACAAACTCGCCTTGAAGGGTCCCCTCACCACGCCGGTTGGCGGCGGCTTCCGGTCCGTCAACGTTCGCCTGCGCGAGGAATTGCAGCTCTACGCCAACCTCCGCCCTGCCCACACGCTGGTACCCGGCGGCCGCTTCGAGAACATCGACCTGATCCTGGTGCGGGAGAACCTGGAAGGGCTCTATGTCGCCTTCGAGCACTACATCCCAGTCGGCGATGATCCGCACGCGGTGGCGATCTCCTCCGGCATCAACACCCGCTCCGGCGCCCAGCGGATCGTCCGCTATGCATTTGAATATGCGGTAAAATTGGGGCGAGGGAAGGTAACCCTGGTGCACAAGGCCAATGTCCTTAAAGCACTGACCGGGGTGTTTCTGGAGGCCGGCAATCACATCGCCAAGGAGTACGAAGGCCGCATCGCCTGCGATGAGCGGATCGTCGATGCCTGTGCGATGCAGCTTGTGCTCAATCCCTGGCAGTTCGATGTGATCGTTACGACCAACCTGTTCGGCGACATCCTGTCCGATCTGATCGCCGGCCTGGTCGGCGGCCTTGGTGCCGCGCCGGGCGCCAACATCGGCGAGAAGGCAGCGATCTTTGAGGCCGTCCACGGCTCCGCCCCCGACATCGCCGGCAAGGGCATCGCCAACCCGACGGCGCTGCTGCTCGCCGCCGGCCTGATGCTGGACCACGTCGGGTTGAGCGATCACGCCAGGCACTTGCGCAAGTCGCTCGATACGGTGCTGAACCAGAAGCGCGTCCGGACCGGCGACCTTGGAGGGGCGGCTTCGACCGGGGATTTTGCCAAGGCGTTGGTGCAAACGATTGCGTCGACCGGGTAGGACGCCGCGCGAAATCCAGCGAGGTGGTGTGCTGGAAGTAGGGCTTCAGCGATCCGCCCATCGTCGGGATAGAGTGATCGCCGCCTACTGCCAGCAGCCGTATCGGCAGCTTTTCTTTGAAGTGGATGGCGTTGAATTGCACGGCCAGAACGATGTTGCGACAGTAGTCGAAGGCCGCATCATTCGTCCCGGACGCGCGAAGGCCGCCGCGTAGGCCGCCACGTCGCTCGGCGGATCACGCCCAGCTTGAAGACCTTATTCTTGTACCGCCAACCGAATTCTTGTACCACCAGCCGACGTAAATATCCTCCTTGCCCCGGGTCAGCTCAGCCGGAAGTTCCGCGAGCATTTGGAAGATGAACGGCCATTTCCGCGCGTCGTCGGAGACCTTTATCGTATTCGTCAGGGTCACGCAGGGAATGCCGGCGTCAGCGACTTGGAAGTCCTTGGGGCACTGCAACGCCCAACTCGGAAGCACCGGGCCAGCCGACAAAGGGCCGGCCATCGCGGCAGATCGCCGCCGCGGTGGCGCGAGAACGCGACGTGGCGGCGGCTGAGCGCTGACGACACGAACCACGCTCGCCGCCTATTCCTCCGGCCTGAGCCGAGCGTGCCACGGCGCTCGCTGGCCTGGCGCAGGTGGTACGCACCGGCTGGTTCCGCGAGATTGCCGTCAAGAGCATGGATGCGCAGTCGTTGCGGCTGCTGCTGGTTGCACGCGCGCAACCGATCTCGCAGCGCCAGGCGATTGCCAATACATTGCGTGGCCTGCTGAAAGCGTTCGGGTATGTTGTTCGCAAGGGTGCTGGCGGGTTGTTCGCCCACCGCGTGCGAGAGATCTGCGACGGCAACCCGGCGCCGTGCGCCATCGTCGAACCGATGCTTGCTGTCTGGCAGAGTCTGCGCGAGCAGATCCGTATCCTTGATGGGCAGCTTCTCACGCGCGCCAAGGCTGATCCTGCCGCACGGAGGCTGATGAGCATTCCGGCGGTCGGCGTGATCGTCGCGCTGGCCTATGTCGCCGTCATCGACGACCCGAAACGGTTCGGCCGATCGAGCACTGTCGGCGTCTACCTAGGCTTGACCCCACGCCGCTACCAATCCGGCGATGTCGATCGCACAAGGCACGTCTCCAAATGCGGAGATGGGCTTCTGCGCGCTTATCTGTTCCAGGCGGCGACGGCCATTCTCACGCGTAATAATAAGGTAACCGACAGCACGCTGCGAAGTTGGGAACGCGGGTTGGCGGCGCGGATCGGCCTGCGCCGGGCCACCGTGGCCGTGGCACGCAAGCTCGCCGTCATCATGCATGCGATGTGGAAGAACGAGCGCGACTTTGATTGCGATGAACTGCCGGCCCACGCCTGAGCCGCTGACGGTTCCGCCCTGCTGAAGGGCTGCCGGGACGAGGCTCGGTGGCTCCGCTTTTTCCGCGGCGGCCCGCAGCAGAGCGGTGACCGCGCCCGGGACATTAGGAGCACCGGCCTTCCGGATCGCCATGTTTCAGCTGCCCGCGCGGCATTTTGCGAGCTGACCGCGGAAAGAACCATGATCCGGCAGCGACAACGCCCGCCCACTGTCGAGCCGTCCCAACCCGCAGGCGCGCCGCTCACAGCGACCAACCGGAAGCCCGGGGGTCCTAAATGTGCAGCGCCCGCCCTTCCGCCGCCAGCGCCGCTTCCTTTACAGCCTCACTTAACGTCGGATGGGCGTGGCAGATCCGCGCGACATCCTCGGCGGAGGCGCCGAATTCGATCGCCGTTGTCAGTTCGGCGATCAGCGTGCCGGCGTCGGGGCCCAGCACGTGGGCACCCAGCAGGCGATCAGTCGATTTGTCAGCGAGGATCTTTACAAATCCCTCAGTATCGCCCATCGCTCGGGCGCGGCCGTTGGCGGTGAAGGGGAATTTGCCGACAGTATAGGCAATATTGCCAGCCTTCAGTTCTTCCTCGGTCTTGCCGACCGAGGCGACCTCGGGCCAAGTGTAGACCACGTTGGGGATGGCGTCATAGTTCACGTGACCCGCCTGTCCGGCCAGGATTTCGGCAACGGCGACGCCCTCGTCCTCACCCTTGTGCGCCAGCATCGGGCCGGCGATCACGTCGCCGATGGCGTAGATGCCGGGGACGTTGGTGGCGTAGTGGGCATCGGTTTTCACCCGTTTGCGGTCGTCCAGAACCACGCCGGCCGCTTCCAGCCCCAGGCCGTCGGTATAGGGGCGGCGGCCGATCGAGACCAAAACGATGTCGGCCCGCATCGTGTCGGCGGCGCCGCCCTTGACCGGTTCCATGGTCAGGCTGACGCCGGCGTCGTCGGGCGTGGCTGACGTGACCTTGGTGCCGAGGTGGAATTTTACCCCTTGTTTCCGCAGGATGCGCTGGAAGGCGCTGGCGATTTCGGTGTCCACGCCGGGGACGATACGATCGAGAAATTCGACGACCGTCACCTCCGCGCCAAGGCGGCGCCAGACACTGCCGAGTTCCAGCCCGATGATGCCGCCGCCAACGACCACCAGGTGGGCAGGGACTTTGTCCAGTTCCAGCGCGCCGGTCGAGGTGACGATCCGCTTCTCATCCACGGTCACGCCGGGAAGCGGAACGCTGTCGCTGCCGGTGGCGATGACGATGTTCTTTGTCGCGTAGGTGGTGCCGTCGACGTCAACCGAACCGGGGCCAGTGATGCGGCCGGTGCCCTTCAGCCAGGTGACCTTGTTCTTGCGGAACAAGAATTCGACCCCCTTGGTGTTGGCGGTGACGACCGCCTGTTTGCGCGCCTGCATGCGGGCGAGGTCCAATTTGACACCATCGATCAGCACGCCGTGGTCCTTGAGCGCGTGTTTGGTCTTCTCGAATTCCTCCGACGACTGCAGCAGCGCCTTGGAGGGGATGCAGCCGATGTTGAGGCAGGTGCCACCCAGCGTGGCGCGGCTTTCGACACAGGCGGTTTTCAGGCCGAGTTGGGCGGCGCGGATGGCACAGACATAGCCAGCCGGGCCGGAGCCGATGATGATGACGTCGAAAGAATCACTCATGTGGAGTCCCGGGCCTTTGGGGCGTCACAGATCCAGCAGCAGCCGGCGTGGGTCCTCGACGCCTTCCTTGACGCGAACCAGGAACGAGACCGCTTCCTTGCCATCGACGATGCGGTGATCGTACGACACGGCCAAGTACATCATCGGCCGGATCTCGATCTTGCCGGCGATGACCATCGGACGCTCCTGGATCTTGTGCATACCCAGAATGGCCGATTGCGGCGGGTTCAGGATGGGCGTCGACATCAGGCTGCCGTAGATGCCGCCGTTGGTGATGCTGAAGGTGCCGCCGGTCAGTTCTTCCAGTTTCAGCGCGCCGTCGCGGGCGCGCTTGCCGAAGTCGGCGATGGCGGCCTCGATGCCGGCGAATCCAAGCTGGTCGGCATCGCGGACCACCGGGACGACCAGGCCGGAGGGGCCGCCGACGGCGATGCCCATATGAACGAAATTCTTGTAGACGACGTCGTCACCGTCGATCTCGGCGTTGACAGCGGGGAATTCCTTCAGCGCGACGCAGCAGGCGCGGACGAAGACGCTCATGAAGCCCAGGCGGACGCCGTGGTGCTTTTTCTCGAAGGCGTCGCGGTACTGGGTGCGCAGCGCCATGACCGCCGTCATGTCCACCTCGTTGAAGGTGGTGAGCATAGCGGCGTTATTCTGGGCTTCCTTGAGGCGGAGCGCGATGGTGCGGCGCAGGCGGGTCATCTTGACGCGCTGCTCGCGCGGTTCGTCCTGGCGCGGCGCCTTCGCGGCGGGCACCGGCGCCGGTGCAGGGGTGGGACGCGACAGAAAGGCAAGCACGTCGCCTTTGGTGATGCGGCCGTCCTTGCCGGTGCCGGTGCCGATATCCCTGGCCGAAACCTTGTTATCCGTGATCATCTTGGCGGCGGCGGGCAACGGGGCGTGCTGGGGGGCGTGCAGCGGGGCATGGGCGGGTTCGGCGGCGGCGGGCCGAGACACCGGACCCAGAGGCCGCGGCGGCGGATTGACCCCGGCGGGCGGATTGGCGGCGGGCCTGGGTTCCGGGGCTTGTGTCAGCGCCGCGGGGGCTCCGGCGCCATCAACCAGGCCGAGGACGGCGCCGACCTCGACCTCGCTGCCTTCGGGGACACCGATTGAGGAGAGCACGCCGGTCGAGGGTGCGTTCACCTCCACTGTGACCTTGTCGGTTTCCAGTTCGACCAGGGGCTCGTCTGCCGCCACGGTCTCACCCTGTTGCTTGATCCAGCGGGCGACGGTGGCGGTTGTGACGCTCTCGCCCAGCGCGGGCACTACGATTTCGGTCGCCACAGCGGTCTCTCCAGGCCTGGTAGGAAGGCGGGCGGAAGCTAAGGCCGGGGGTCTAGCCGATACCGAGGACGGTGGCTACCACGCGCGCCTGCTGAGCTATGTGGGTTTTGGCGAGGCCGGTCGCCGGGCTGGCAGCGGCTTCGCGTCCAACGTACTCCGGGCGCCGCACCTTCATGTCGAGGCGGCTGAGCACTTTCTCGATGCGGCGATCGACGAAGCACCAGGCGCCCATGTTCTGCGGCTCTTCCTGGCACCAAACGACGTCGGCGTTGACGTAAGGGGCGAGTACGCGGCCCAGGGTGATTTCCGGGAACGGGTACATCTGCTCCAGCCGGACGATGGCGACGTCCTTGATGTCCTTCAGCCGGCGTTCCTGCAGCAGGTCATAGTACACCTTGCCGGAACAGATGGTGACGCGGCGAATCTGTTCAGGGAGCAGCAGGCCGTCGATCTCCGGGATGACATATTGGAAACGCGTGCCCGTGGCGAAATCCGCCAGCGGCGAAACCGCCAGCTTGTGGCGGAGCAGCGATTTCGGCTCGAAGATGATCAGCGGTTTGCGGAAGTTGCGATGCAACTGGCGGCGCAGCGCATGAAAATAGTTGGCCGGCGTGGTCAGGTTGCAGACATACATATTGCGTTCGGCGCAAAGCTGCAAATAGCGCTCGATGCGTGCCGAGGAGTGCTCCGGCCCTTGGCCCTCGTAGCCGTGCGGCAGCAACAGGACCAGACCGGACATGCGCAGCCATTTGGTCTCGCCGCTGGCAATGAACTGGTCGATGATCACCTGGGCGCCGTTGGCGAAATCGCCGAACTGAGCCTCCCAAAGCACCAAGGTGAGGGGATCGGCCAGGGAGTAGCCATATTCGAAGCCGAGGACACCAGCTTCGGACAGCAGCGAGTTGTAAATCTCGATTTTCGCCTGGTCGACGGCAATATTGTTCAGCGGGATGTATTCGTGCTGGTTGATCTGGTCGATCAGCACCGCGTGGCGCTGGCTGAAGGTGCCGCGCTGGGTGTCCTCGCCGGAGAGGCGCACGCGGCTGCCTTCCAGCAGCAGGCTGCCGAAGCCCAGGGCCTCGCCGGTCGCCCAGTCGATGCCTTTGCCGGTCTGGATGGCCTGTGCCTTGGCCTCAAGCTGACGCGCGATCTTGGGGTGGAGGTTGAAGTTGTCCGGGACGTGCGAGAGGGCAGCGCCGATCTGCTTCAGCGTCTCGGCGGGGACTTCGGTAGACTCTTCGGTGAGTTCGACTTCCTGCTGATCAACCGGGTGGAAGCCGGCCCAGTGGCCTTCCAGCCAGTCGGCCTTGTTCGGCTTGTAGGATTTCGCCGCGGCGTTGGCGTCCTCCAACGTCCGGGTGAATTCGTCCCACATTGCCTTCGCTGCTTCCGCGGAGACCGTGCCGGCTTTTGCCAGTTTCTCGGCGTACAGCGTGCGGGTGGTCTTGGTGGCGTTGATCGCCTTGTACATCAGCGGCTGGGTGAAGGCCGGCTCATCGGTCTCGTTGTGGCCGTGGCGGCGGTAGCAGACGATGTCCAGCACGATATCGCTGCTGAATTTCATTCGGTACTCGGCCGCCATGCGGGCGCAAAAGATGACCGCCTCGGGGTCGTCACCGTTGACGTGCAGGATCGGCGCCTGGATCGATTTAGCCACGTCGGTGCAGTACAGGCCTGAATAGGCGTGCGCCGGGATGGTGGTGAAGCCGATCTGGTTGTTGACGATCAGATGGATGGTGCCGCCGGTGCGGTAGCCGATCAACTGGCTCATCGCCAGGGTTTCGTAGACCAGACCCTGGCCGGCGAAGGCGGCGTCGCCGTGCATCAGGATCGCCATGACGGAGCCGCGGCGCTTGGTGTCGCCGGCGCAGTCCTGCCGGGCGCGAACCTTGCCGACGACAACCGGGTCGACCGCTTCGAGGTGCGAGGGGTTGGGCTGCAGCGACAGGTGGACGTCATGGCCGGCGATCTCGACGTCGGTGGATGTGCCGAGGTGATACTTCACGTCGCCGGAGCCCTGAACGTCGTCGGGCTTGAAGCTTTCGCCGCCGAACTCGCTGAACAGGGCGGTCAGCGGCTTTTTGACGATGTTGACGAGTGTGTTGAGACGGCCGCGGTGGGGCATGCCGATGGCGACCTCGATCGCGCCGCCAGCGGCGGCGGTCTCGATCATTGCGTGCAGGGCGGGGATGGTGACTTCGCCGCCTTCCAGGCCGAACCGTTTCGTGGTGACGTAGCGCTTCTGGCAGAAATTCTCGAAACCCTCGGCCTCGGTCAGGTGCCGCAGGATCGTGCGTTTCTCGTCGGCGCTGAGGGCCGTTAGCCAGGGGGCGCCCTCCATGCGGCGTTGGATCCAGGATTTCTGCTCTGGATCCTGGATGTGCATGAATTCGACGCCGATGGGACCGCAATAGGTCTGGCGGAGGATCTGCATGATCTCGCGCAGCGTGGCGGTTTCCCGGCCGAGGACGTTGTCGATGAAGATCGGCTTGTCGAGGTCGGCTTCGGTAAAGCCGTAGGTCGCCGGGTCCAGTTCCGCGTGCTTGGCGGGCGTGGTGAGGCCAAGGGGATCGAGTCTGGCTTCGAGGTGGCCGCGGACGCGATAGGAGCGGATGAGCATCAGGGCGCGCAGGGACGTGATGATGGCGGCGCGGACCTGGTCCGGGGCGATGCCGTCGCGTGACGGTTGCGGCGCGGCGGTGGTTTCGGCTTCGCTGAAATGCGGGCGCGGTGCCCAGGAGGCGCCGCTGGCATCTTCCAGCACGCCTCTGGCCTCGTCGTTCATCGCGCCGAACAGATCGGCGAAGCTGGGGTCGACGGAGCCGGGATCGCTGACCCAGCGCGCATAGAGGTCGGCCAGGAAGGCGGCGTTGGCGCCACTGAAGGCTGAGGCGAGAATGTCGATACCGGCCATTTGTTACGCTCCCTTCGCTGTGCCCAGCGTGTTAAAGGAGCTTGGTGCGCGCGGAAAGCCTGTTTCAGTGCGCGCTGCGTTGCTGTCGCCACATGTCCGGCGAGGTCTGGTTCCTGACCTCGGCGCGACCGAGGTTTTCGAAGCCGAGGCTGGCGAGATCGACACTGCTGAAATCCGAGGCTGTCGAAGTAGGCTATTAAGGTAGGCTGTTAACGCAAACGATGCGTCAGACCGCCGGGTG
>DASYBP010000142.1:0-4880 GCA_036500715.1 Rhodopila sp. | reverse complement strand
TCCTGGCGTTTGATCGCGTCGATCTCCTCCTGCGGGAACACGAAACCACCGGTGGCGTGCTTCGGATGCGGCAGCGGGAGGAACCCCTTTGGCCACAGCCCCCGGTCGCGGATCTCATCCGAGGACATCGCCGCAAGTTGCTCCCACGTCACGCGTTGTGGCAACTTGACGCGCACCCCTTCTTGCAGCGGTTTACCGTGCTCCATCGTGACCCCCTGGGCGGCGTGGTCACCCAGGTCGTAACGTTCCTCGAGTAGCGCTTGATGTTCGTGTTCGATCCCCGGCTTGGCCGCGACCTCCTGGGCCATTCGCGCCGCGAAGGGTTGGTCGATTGCGATCGGCTGATAACTGGTAAGCCCCCGCGGCCCTTTGTCGTAACCCTCGCTGCCCATCAAATAAGGATTCTGATCAGCCGGCCGAGGCGTCTGCTGCGCCCCTGCATTTCCGAAGGTCAGTGATAGACCCACCGAACACAAAAAAAGCACAACGCGCGTGTGCGAACGAATCACGGCTCGCCTCCTGAATATTCGCGTGACACCTGAATGATATAGTTATGCCAAACCTATCGTGGCCGATATTGGTTCGGCGTTGCGACGGTCTGGGCGGTGGCTGTTCCCGCCGGTAGAGTGTTGCGGCTTCGCCCTTCGCAGACAAGGAAAGTAGCGCCAACGTGATCGCCGTCGCCCCGTACTGGCGGCTGTTTCATATTTCTGAAACGAATCTCCCGAGCGGTGTCGCGGGCGATCCCCGGTCGTGTCTTTACACGGGCACGCCCTTGGTGGTCGAATACTCGAAGTGCAGCGCCTGATCTGGAAAGACGATGGGAAAAATCGCCTGCGCCGCGACCGCCGCCTCGCTGAATCCCTGCAGGATCAGTTTCAGCTTGCCTGGATATGTCGCCACGTCGCCAATCGCGAATACGCCGGGCAGACTGGTCTGTCCCGTGGCGGGGTCGATCGTCACGTGATGCTTCTCACTCTGCAGCCCCCAGGACGCGATCGGTCCCAGATCCATCGACAGTCCGAAAAACGGCAGCAGCACATCGGCCGGCAACGCCTTCACCGCCCCGTCCAAGGTCGCCACCTCCACTGCCGACAGCACCCCGTCGGCACCCGCCAGCGCGTGCAGCTGGTACGGAATGACCATCTCGATCTCATGTTTTTGTGCAGCCTCGTTCAACTGCGCCGCACTTTCCGGAGCCGCCCGGAACTTCGGCCGACGATGCACCACAGAGACCCGCGCGATGTCCTTCAACGCCAGCGCCCAGTCCACCGCCGAATCGCCACCCCCCGCGATCACGACCCGCTTGCCCCGCAAATCCTCGCGCCGGCGAACATAGTATTGCACTGCACCGCTAGCCTCATACAACGCCAGCCCATCTAACGGCGGCCGGTTCGGCCCAAACGCGCCCGCGCCGGCGGCCACGATAACCGCCTTGGCTCGGATTGAATCCCCTCGGTTTGTCGTCAGCGTGAATGCCCCGCGCATTCCGCTGAGCCCGTCGACCTGGCGCCCCAGTAGGCGCGGCGCATGAAAGGGGGCGATCTGCTCCTCCAGGCGAGTGACCAGAGCACCGGCCTCGATCGCAGGATGCGCCGGAATGTCGTAGATCGGCTTCTCCGGGTACAGCGCCGCACACTGCCCGCCTACGTCCGCCAGGGCATCGATCAGCACGCTGGACAGGTTAAGCATGCCCAGCTCAAAGACGGCGAACAGGCCGACCGGTCCGGCACCAACGATCGCCACGTCGGTTTCGATGTGTTTTGTCATGTCTCGCCTATACGTCGCTTTTTCGTCAGCACAAGCGCCATAACACCTCGGTGACGGCGTCTCGTATCCGGACCTGTCTGACCCACCCGCACCAAACTGCTCTCTTCTACCGGACCCGCCCCATGGTGTGGCTTGCCCGTGGCTAAAAGTGTTGTTGCCATTCCCGCCCGGGATGAGGCGGATCGGATCGGCCCTTGCCTGATCGCATTGAACACACAAGCCCAGCCCTTGGATACCGTCGTGCTTCTGCTCAACAACTGCGCCGACCGCACCGGACCCAGCAGCGCCGCGGCGAACCGCGTCAGATCGTCCCCCATGGGCAACGGCCCCCATCCCCGCTGCTTGCGCCACAATCGCCTTGCGCACCGCGTCATGCCCTGCGGATGTGCACTTGCACGACGCCTTGACCTTCGGCGTAGCATCAGTAGGTCCCGCCCAGAGCATGGGCCAGCCGGCCCTCTACCTGGCGGGTGCAGCTTCCGCAGGCCGCGGACGCTTTGGTGCGCGCCCGCATCTGATCCACCGTGTCCAGCTGGTGCTTGCTGATCACTGCCAGAATCGTGCCCTTGCTTACGCCGTTGCAGCCGCAATTTCCGCTGTGTCAGGCAGCGATTCCGCCCCTGGCGCCTCACCGCCGCCGACTGAAGGCCCAAACACCAGCGTGTCGCGAATCTCGGAAATATCGGTGCCGTTCCGGATCATGTCGAATTACCAGGCGCTGTCTCCGGCCTCGCCGTGCAACACGACTGGGTCTCGCGGGCGCATCTTCGCAGTGGCGCTGCCGTTGAGAACGCAGCCCAGGAGCGGGACGGCGGCGAAACTGTCGATGCCGATCATCCAGGCGCTCACCAGCCCCGCGATGACCACGATCTGCGCGCCGATCGCGACCCGCTTCGCGTTGAATCGGTCAACCGGCAGCCCCGGCACGACGCGGAGTGCGGCACCGGCCAGCACTGGCGTCGCACCATCAAGCCCTTATGCGCTGGATCCAAGTGCAAACTCTTGGCCACCGCGACACCGAGCGGGCCAAGTAGTACCCAAACCATAGAGCTGAGATCGAGGTGGAGGAAAAATGCGAACAGGGTCGGCAAGTGGCCGGCGTTCAGAAGCCCTTGTGCATTGAAGTGTCACTCGCAGGGCGCCCATCGTGGCCGGGCGTTCGATATCAGGAAGCGCAGGCGCTTCGGGATCGGTGCGAGCCCCGTCGTTGGGCAAGTCCGTCGAGCCAGCAAACTCTGGCAGCAGATGCGGCAAGGTCGATGCCAGATAGCTGGCCCGCCCGTTGCCAACGATTCATCGATCGTGGACGCCGTCTGAATAAATCAAATGCGTTCTCAGGCCAGAAACTTGGCAGTATGAGCGAACTTAGGGCGTGACCAGCGTCGCCCCGATCCTCTCGGCGCAAATGCCTCCTCTTACGGCATTGGCAGCATCGCGCTTCCCTCAAGCGCTGGAAGCTCCGCGGCAGCGTACAGACCTTCCGCTTCGACTGCGGGTCCGAGAAGGTCAGGCCGGTAGACCTGCGACGCCAGACCGTCGAGGTCGGCCCGCGAATCGAGCCATCCCCAGCGTCGCATCTGCCCCAAAAACCACTTCGCGTGCGCGCGGGCCGGAAACCACGCCTCCCGGGTGTAGAAGCGGATCCGTTCCGCCCCTGACCCACCCGGCAGCGCCGCTCGGCATGCCGCCTCCGGCAGCCCGAGGCCGGCGGGATCAGC
The DNA here is from genome assembly GCA_036500715.1 of Rhodopila sp. Taxonomy (GTDB): domain Bacteria; phylum Pseudomonadota; class Alphaproteobacteria; order Acetobacterales; family Acetobacteraceae; genus Rhodopila. Next base: position 1,392 of record DASYBP010000142.1, on the reverse strand, counting down.
TAACAGAGCCGCGATCCCGGCCGCCTCCTCAGGCTGGTCGCAGCGAAATTGGGCGCGCAGCACGGCGCGCAGCAGATGTTGCACCAGCGCCGGGTTCGCGGTCGCCCAGGTCTCCTCGAAAGCAATGCTCTTTTCCGGGTGAAACGGCCAGATGACCGACGTCCCGATCAGGATCCGGCCGGCCCGCCCAGCCTCGGCAACATCGCCCCACGGCGCACCCGCACAAAAGCCAGCGATGCTGCCCGCCGCCAGCGCGGCCACCACGTTCTCCGGCGGGATCACCACCGTCTCGATATCGCGATCAGGATCCGCCCCACCGGACGCCAGCCAGTAACGCAGCAGCAGATTGTGCGTCGAGAAAGCATGCACCACGGCGAACCGCGGCTTGGTCGATTGCCCGCGTAACCACTCCAGAAGCCGGATCCGCGGCGTCGATCCGTCCTGCGTCATCGCCGCCGCGGCCTCGTTGCTGGCCACGATCGCATTGCCACCCTGGCTGAGCGACATCGGCACCACCAGCCGCGCCTTTGGTCCGCGCAAACCCGCGCTGGCAGCAAGCGCCAACGGCGGCAGCATCACCGCCGCGTCCAGAACCCCGTAGGTCAACTTGTCGGCGATGTTCGACCAGGACGGCTCGACGCTAATCTGTACGTCGATGCCCTGATCGCGGAACAGGCCGCTGGCTTCAGCAAGAACAACGGGGGCGCTGTCGACCAGCCGCAACAGACCGACGCGGATCGGTTTGCTCATCCCGCGTTCCCCTCCATGGTTTCTATGAGGTCACTGGCGACGTCGACGATGCGCCGGGCGCTGCTCATCGCCCCGCGCCGGAGAAATCGGCAAGCGTCCGGCTCGCTCAGGCGGCGGTGGCGGATCAGCAGTGCCTTGGCCTTGTCGATGATCGCGCGTTCCTGCAACCGCGCTTCCGCCTCCCTCAGGTCGTCCCAGGCCTGCTGATGCCGGCGAAACAGTGCCGCCGCCGCGCGCAGGATGGGTTTGACGTCCGGCGGCAGCATCCCGATCGCGTTGTAGGACGACACCCCGGCATCGATCGCCTCCTCCATGAACTCAGGGTCGTCCTCATCCACGAACAGCACCACCGGCCGAGGGACCGCCGCGGCCATCAACCGGATACCGTCCAGCGCATCCCGATCCGGACGCGCCACCACCAGCACGACGTCTGGAGCGAGCGAGGCAACGGCCTCGGCCAATAATTCGCTGGATTTGAGGCGTGCGACGGTCGTTCCGGGGTCCGCGGTCAGAATGCGTGCGACCGTGCCGGCGCGTTCGGCGTCGTCGTCCGCCAGCAGGACTGTCACCCGGATGTACCGCTGCTATGCATGCAGGACACATACGCAAAGGCTATGCCGCACCGCAACACGACAATTTGGC
>DASYBP010000141.1:0-3690 GCA_036500715.1 Rhodopila sp. | reverse complement strand
TGCCCGCGCTTCTGCGCCCGGCTGCGGCCCTCGGCGCCTGGGTGCGGATAAGATCGCGTTGCACGTCCACCAGGCCGCCGAGAACGGCAATCATCAAGCGCCCGGTGCTGGTGGCGGTGTCGGCCCACGGTTCCGCCAGTGAGCGGAATTGCCCGCCCGCGTCCACGATCTGCTTGACGATGGCGAACAGGTCGAAGGTCGAGCGCGCCAGCCGGTCGATCCGCGTCACCGTCACCACAACGCCGGAGCTGACGGCTTTCAGCAGTTTCAGCAGTTCGCGCCGGTCGGGCCGAGCTCAGCTGGCGTTCTCGCGGAAAATCCGGGTGCAGCCGTCCTTGCGCAACTGCGCAAGCTGGGCGTCGAGGGTCTGCCCGTAGGTGCTAACGCGGGCATAGCCGAGGCGGCCGTTTTTGGGTTCTGTTTCGATCATATTTTACGGAAGGTCTAAGCCACTGAAATCACAGGGTCAAGAGAACTTTCCGAAACTCGCAGACCGTGTGAAAACTTTGCCAAGGGGGATTCCGGCTCGGCCTGATCTGGGCCGCTGGTGTATCGAAATTCGCGCCTTACGGACCGATTAAAGTTGCGATAGCTGTCGGCTGATCCAAAGCTCATGGACGATCACCTGGGTTCCTTTGGCTGACGGGATACTACAAACTGACGTTCAAAATCAGCATCAGGCTTACAGAAGAACCTGATCCCTATATGACAAATTATCCAAGCGACAGTAAAACTGGTCCGTATCCTCCAGCCGCGATGCTGTATCGTCGGCATCAGTCAGGGCGTTCAGCATGGTCATACCAATATCCATCCTCCCATAAGCGGTCGTTTTTGAGAATCTTTCTCGACGATCACTGTGCTATCCTTGGTCATGTGGTCGGCGATGTGTCCGTTTGGCAACCCTTGCCGGCGCCTACCCGCCACGCATCGCCGCAGCAAACAACTCGGTATTATGCCGCAGCATCGCCAGATACGTCGCCGCGGGTCCGCCGGGGGGCGACAGGGCGTCCGAATACACCGTCCCGCCAAGAACGGCGCCGGTTTCGCGTGCCAGCATTTGCGCCATCCGTGGGCTGGTCATGTTCTCAATGAACACCGCGCGGACCTTTTCGCGCTCGATCTGGCGGATCAGCGCGGTGATCGCCTTGGCGGAGGGTTCCGACTCGGTGCTGATCCCCTCGGCGGAGAGAAATTCGATGCCGTAGCGGGCGCCGTAGTAGCCGAAGGCGTCGTGGGTGGTGATGATCCGTCGTTCGCCGGGGGGTATGGGCGCGAAGGTCTCCTCGATCCACGTATCGGTCTGGGCGATCTGAGCAGCATAGCGCGACGCGCTGCGCTGGTACACGGCGGCATTGGCGGAATCCGCCGAGACCAGGCCATCGGCGATCGCCTGGACGTATAGCATTCCGTTCCGCGGGTCCTGCCAGGCGTGTGGGTCGGTGGTGACGGCGCCGCCGTGGTCCTTCATGGTTCGTGGCGTAACCTTCTCCGCCGCGACCACGACCTGGCCGTTGAAGCCGGCCGCGCCGGTCAGGCGGTCCATCCAGCCCTCCAGTCCCAGACCGTTGCGCACCAGTATCCCGGCGGCCAGCAGCGCGCGCAGGTCCTTGGGGCGCGGCTCGTAGATATGCACGTCAGCATCGGGTCCGACCAAGGCCTGGACGGCGACATTGCCGTCGCCGACCTCGTGTACCAGATCAGCCAGGATGGAGAAGCTGGCGACGACGTGCAGTGGCTGCGGCGTGACGGGAGCCTCGGCTGCGGCAGCCGCGAAGGGCGCGCCTGCCAAGGCCGCGATGAAAGAGCGCCGATGCATTGAGTCAATCCGCAATGTTATAATATAACATATAAGGTGAAACCCAGCCGCGGCTCAAGCAGCCATTGACGAATCGGTCAGAGTTCTGCGCATTCACGGCATGGACGACCCTGAGCTGGAGACGCTGACCCTGCCGTCCGGGCCTGCCCGCGTGGAGTGGCGTCGCAGCAGCCGAGCGCGCCGGGTGTCTTTGCGCATCGATCCCGCGGGAGGTGCGGTAATCGTAACGTTACCGATCCGAGCGAGCCGCAAGTCCGGCATGGCGCTGCTGATGGGTCATGCGGACTGGGTCGCCGACCGGTTGGCGGCGCTGCCGGCGGCAATCAGCTTCAGCGAAGGGGCGACGGTTCCGATCGGCGGCGTGCCGCACCGTATCCGGCACGCGCCGACAGCCAGAGGCGGGGCATTTCTGCTCGACCAGGAACTGCATGTGACCGGCGCTCCGGAATTTTTGGCGCGCCGCGTCCGCGACTTCCTTCGCAAGGAGGCGCAGCGCCGCCTCGGTGCGTTGGTTGTGGCGAAGGCCGGCCTGATCGGGCTGGCGCCGAAGCGCGTAACGATGAAAGACACCACCAGCCGGTGGGGAAGCTGCGCACCGGACCGGTCGCTGGCGCTGAGCTGGCGGCTGGTGATGGCGCCGACGTTTGTGCAGGATTATGTCGTGGCGCACGAGGTCGCGCATCTGCGGCACATGAATCACGGCGCGAAATTCTGGGCCCTGGTGGACGAACTGACACCGCACACCAAGGCGGCGATTCCGTGGCTGCGTGCCGAGGGCGTCCGGCTGCTGCGGATCGGCTGATCCGGCCTCGGAACGGAGAGACGGCACTTGAGCCAAACAAAGGAAGCCCTTGCGGTATTGTGCGCATTGCCCTGCGCGGACCTACGGCGAGCCTGGTCCCATGCAGGTTGATCATTGAGAGGGAAGTCTAACGGTCTCAACCGTAACGCTCCTGTCCAGTCCCCCTGGGGCCATGCACTTTGATTTTTGACGTGGCCGTATTGATTTCACGGAGGTCGTCGGAAGTGAGTTCGATTGCAACGGCTTTAAGGTTTTCGTCCAGACGCTCCAGCTTTCGTGTGCCTGGGATCGGAACGATCCACGGCTTCTGGGCGAGGAGCCAGGCGAGCGCGACCTGAGCAGATGTCGCGTTCTTCCGGGCCGCGACATCGCTGAGCAAATCGACGATTGGCTGGTTGGCCTTCCGGGCATCGGGAGTGAAGCGAGGAAATCGGCTCCGAACGTCGGCGGTGTGGAAGGTCATGGCGGGATCGACCTTTGCAGTCAGAAACCCCTGCCCAAGCGGACTCCAGGGAACGAAGCCAATCCCGAGCTCGTCGCAGGTCGGCAGCACGTCCGCTTCCGCATCTCGCGCCCAAAGCGAGTATTCACTCTGGATTGCGGTGACCGGCTCATGCCCCTGCAGCCGAGCCCGAGGGCCGAAACCTCCAGATTGTTTCTCCCAAGTTTGCGCTTCTTCATTCTTTTTTCCTGTTGGATATTGTCACAGATGGCCTCAACTGCGTGGCTTCACTCTGAAGTATGGTATCGGGCGCTTGCCGGCGCCGCGGGCAACATTGACGATCCCGGAGGGAGCGCCCGAGCAACTTCGGACGGCAATTTAGTATGTCCGCCGGTGTGCGATTAGATGCTATACCCCGTTCACGCCAGAACCCGAAAATCCTGGGGCGAGATGATGCGAAAATTAACTGTTACTTGATCACAATATATATGCCATTTTCTGGGCACCTCCTCACGCAGGAACGTGAGGATCGCCACTCTGAAATCGGCGAACGTCGCATGACATCGATTGTGCGTAATATGCTTGTGCATCAAACCCCATAGGCACTCGATCGGATCGAGATGGGGGCAG
>DASYBP010000140.1:0-10686 GCA_036500715.1 Rhodopila sp. | reverse complement strand
CACGATCGCGGCCATCCTGTTCACCGGAGCCCTGCTGACCGGGATCATCATGATAATGTTTCGCCGGAAAACCATCGTGATGGCGATCCACGCTGCAATCGCCATCACCGGCTACGTGTTGCTGCTGGCCTGGGACTCGTTCGACTGACGTCATCCCACCGCAACAGAATAGATATCCTTTACCCCGCTCGGCAGCGGCAAGGACTCCCAGCTTGCGCCGCCATCCAGTGTGCCATAGATCTCGCCGTCATACCGGGCGCCAAGATAGACCTGATCGGGATCGGTCTGATGCAGCGCGACAGACATGATCGTTCCATGCACCTGCACTTTATCGAAACGTTTCCACGACGCGCCTTTGTCAGTGCTGCGATACACGCCGCCATCCTTGCTCGATGCGGCCACGCTCAAAGCCGTGTAGAGTGTGTTCCGGTCCTGCGGCGAAACCTTGATGTCCCGACCGTACGTGGTGGGGGAGAACCGCCCGACTTCCATATCCTGCCAGGACTTCCCACCGTCAGCGGTCTCGAACAATCCCATCCGTACCGCGAGAATCACCCTGTCCGGATCGGCCGGGCTGATGGCGATGGCGTGGCCATCCAACATGCCCTCATTGTGGGTGTCGCTGACAATCTTGCTCTTCAGATGCGGTAGTTGCGCCAGGCGAATCAGATCCGCGCTGCAGTCGCTCCAGCTTTCGCCGCCATCCGACGTGCGCATTACGCCGTTCACCTCCAGCGCGGCGAAAATCGTGCCGAGCTTCGACGGATGCTGCGCCATTCGCATCACGCGACAGGCGAACGGCATCACCGCGCGGTCGGGCATCCCAGGATTGGGCAGCGCACGCCAAGTCTCGCCCATGTCTCCGCTGCGATAGATGCTGATCGGAGAACCACCCGCATAGACCAAATTCGGATTACTAGCGTCGACCAGGAACGACCAGATCTGCATGCCTGAATCGGGAAAGTTTGTCTTCAAGAACGATTTGCCCCGGTCGGTGCTGCGATATACGCCGTTGGCGGTGCCTGCAAACACCACGTTCGGGTTGCCGGGATGGACGTAGACCGTGTAGGTTTCATGGTCGGTCAGCACGTGCTCCCATCGCCCGGTCTCCGCTGGCCTCGTGAAGACCCCCACCGTTCCGGTCTGATCCGGTCGGCCCGCATTCCCGGCCACGCCCGCATAGACATTCGATCTGCTTGCCACGATCCACCTCCCTTGGTTCGTCTCAGCCCGTTACGCTACGCCCGTTTCGCCGTTCTGGCCATCGGTCCGAGCCTACGCTAGCCTCTTACGGAGGGAATGCGGGGAGACAGTCGATGCCGAATGTGTCAGCCGAAAAACTGGTCGAGGTCGCAGAAGGCCTCCTTGTCGCGGCCGGCGCATCGCAGCAGGAGGCCGCGATCGTGGCCCGCTACAACATTGGCGCCAACCTCGTTGGGCATGACAGCCACGGCATTATTCTGGTCCCAACCTACATTGACCGCGTCAGGGCCGGCCATATCGTGCCGCAGGCGCCTTGGGTCATCACGCGGGAAAGCACGACGACAACGGTGGTTGATGGGAACTGGGGTTTTGGCTACGCGGTCACCGACCGCGCAATGCGCTACACGATAGAAAAGGCGAAGACCCAGAACGTCGCCGCCGCAACCGTTTTCCGCCAAAGCCATATTGGCCGCCTAGCGAGCTATCCCCTGATCGCTGCCGCCGAGGGCATGATCGCGATGATCACTGCCGATTCCGGGCGCAGCCCTAAACACGTGGCACCGTTCGGCGGGGCTAAGGCACGCCTGGGGACCAACCCCATCTGCTTCGCCGTGCCGTCCAATCTCGAGGGCCCGCTGGTGTTCGACATGGCGACCTCCGCCGCAGCCGCCGGCAAGATCAATGTGGCGACTGCGCGCGGCTACCAGGTGCCAGGTGGCTGGCTGATCGATGCCGAAGGCCGGCCATCCACGGATCCGCGTGTCTTGAAATCTGGCGGAGCGCTACTGCCGCTGGGCGGCACCGAGGGCTATAAAGGTACCGGCCTCGCCGCGATTGTCGAGATCATGTCGGGATTGCTGACGGGACTTGGATTCGGAGTCGAACCGACCGGCCGCCACAACGATGGCTGCTTCATCGCTGTGTTCAACGTCGCCGCTTTTCGGTCGTTAGACACGTTTAAGCAGGAGGTTACCGAATTCGCGCATTACCTGAAGGCAACCCCGCCAGCCCAGGGTTTTACCGAAGTTTACTACCCCGGGGAAATCGAATTCCGGAAGGAGCAGGAGCGCCGCCAGAACGGTGTGCCAATCGAAGACGCCACCTGGAACAAGATCCGAAGGCTGGCGGAGGGCTACGGACTGACCGGCCAACTCGGGATTTAAGTGACATTCATCCGACCGTGCCCCCGACGGCTGGAAGCCAAGCGCTTTCGTGACGAAGGCGGGCACCGTCACCCGTCGGGCCGCCGCGACATAGTGTTGCGCCCAGATCCGGCATTTCCAGACAGAGCCTTCGTCGGCTCTCGACGCGATAGCCGCTTCGTCCAACCCGATTGTCCGCACTGTATCTCGGTAGAGTCGCAAGCGCCTTGCCGCCAACAAGTTGTTCTGGACATTCATCTTGAATGAGTTTCCCCGCCTCGCGATTTCCTGCATCCCCTGTTCGGTTGCTGCCGCTCGGATGACATAACGATGCGTTTGCCCAAGCGGCGGTCACCCGGGCCTTCTGCTGGGTCTCGTTGATGATACGCCCGTCGCCGGCCGACAGGCTGGCGGGGAAAGTTCGAGAATCGCATCAAGCGTCCTGCCGGTCGAGGCCGCAGCATCAAATGGCGGCCGCTTTGCAGACAGTGCCCTGTCTGGTACGACCGCTCCGATTTGGGAGTTGCCGGGATGACCTACGAACCCAAGCGGGCCGATTTCACTAACCCTGTCCGCATCAATCTTTACTCCGACACCCAGACCAGGCCCTCGCGCGCGATGAGGGCCGCGATGATGGAAGCCGAAGTGGGCGACGAGCAGGGCGGCTCCGACCCGACGGTCTGGGAACTCTGCGACTGTACGGCCACGCTGCTGGGCAAGGAAGCGGCAATGTTCATGCCCTCGGGCACCATGTGCAACCAGGTCGCGCTGGCAACCCATTGCCGGCCCGGCGACGAAATTCTGGTGCACGAAGACGCCCACATCCAGGCCAGCGAGGCAGGCGGCCCCGGCGCCATCAGCGGCGTCATGATCCGCGGCCTGCCGGGCGCGCGAGGCATCTTCACGGCCGAAACTTTGAAAGCCGCGATCCGCCCGGCAAGCCGCTATTCGCCCCCGCAACGTCTGGTCGAGGTCGAACAAACGGCCAACAAGGGCGGTGGCGCCTGCTGGCAGATCGGGGAGTTAAAAGCGGTCGCCGACATCGCCCGCCAGCACGGCATGAAGATCCATATGGATGGTGCCCGTGTGCTGAACGCGGCCGTCGCCCTGGGCGTCGCGGCAAAGGACGTCGTCGCAGATTGCGACACGGTTTGGCTGGATTTTACCAAAGGCCTTGGCGCGCCGCTGGGTGCTGTTCTGGCCGGGTCGGGCGAGTTTATCGGCCAGGCGTGGCGGTGGAAGCAGCGACTCGGCGGTTCGATGCGCCAGGGCGGGATGAACGCCGCCGCCTGTATCTATGCTCTGCAACACAACATCGATCGGCTGGGCGTGGATCACTCCAGCGCCGCTGCACTGGCCCGCGGCATGGCCCAAATTCCCGGAATAACTGTCGAGCCGCCGGAAACCAACCTGGTCTTCTTTAGCACGGCCGGCACGGGCCTCACCGCAGCAGAATTTGCCGCACGGCTGCGTAAATTCGGCGTAGCCGTTTCGGTCGCAGGTATATATCGCGGCCGCGCCTGCACCCATTTGGACGTAGGTGCGTCGCAGATCGAGGAGGCCCTTACGATCATGCGTCAGGTGGTGTGAATCCGGATGCCGATGCTTTTATGACGCGCTGACCGAATAAATGTATGGAACAGGCCGTCGCCGTCGCCGTCGCCGCCGCCGGCGATCTGCTGATAAGCTGCCGTCAGGTGAAAACCCCAGGTCGCATGGATTGTTCAACGTCGCGAGCAGCGTTGATGACCCATCGCCAAAGTAACCTGGCTTACCGTTTCCCGTGGGGCCGCTGACCGACCACTCGGGGTCAGATTGCCGCTTTGTCATGCCGAACATCTCCCCCTTGATCCGGGCCAAAGGTTGTCGTCGTCAAGGTGTCAAGCGTAGGATCGCGCAAATCGACGACCTGTCGGAGGAAATCGGAATGGATACCAACGTCGCCATGCAGCAGGACACCCCGGAGATCAGGGGCCTTTATGGTAAGCTCGAGGACTGCTGCCTAATGCGCGACCAGAAGGGCGCCAGCGACGTCTATTACAAGCTGGTTCGCGCCGGCCGGCCGCTCAACGAAATTATCGCCGAGGGCGTCCGCATTCACGCTCCTTATACCCACGTCCCGTATCACGAACGGATCGACGACGGATACCCCAACTTTGTCAACAACGACCACTGCCTGCTCTCTGCTCGGGCCACGCTCAACCTGAACCGGATGCTGCCGCAGCACCTGGCCATGCTACCGATGGCGCAGACCATCTGGTACATTCCGACTGGTCTGGATATCTGGAACCAGAAAATCGACAAAGCCCCGGGGCACTACACCCGCCACCGCGGCAACCTTGGCGACGTCGCGGCCCCGCCGGCTCCGGTCGTCTACTGGCAGGATCAGGAGCCGCTGCAACAGACTGGCCCACTGAAGGAACGTCTCGACAATTGGATGACCCATGTCCACCGTGGTGAGGTCATCAACGCATATCGTCTGTTCCTCGGCCTGATGGAAAATACTGCCGAACGCAGGGGCGTCCTGGCCGAGATGTGCTTCGCCGGCCTGATGGACGTGCAGGACCGCCTGTTGCACAACCGTTCCTATACGACCGGTCACAAGGCCTATCGCGCACGCTCCACCGTCGAACTCGGGAACGCGCTGGGCTGGGACAGCGCGCACAACGTGATTTACGCCGGTGCGCTCGATATCGCGGTCGGTCCCCGCTGGTATTCGACCTACGAAGTCGCCTGCAACTACATCAAGCAAATGATTGAAGGCGAGGCCCTGCACGCCGTACCGTACAGCGGCGTCAGCGAGGCCGAAGTGGCGATGTTGCGCAACAGGGAGGCAGTAAATCAACAGGAGGCCGCCGAACTCAGCACCGCAATCCTGCGCCAGGGCGAGATCGAAACCCTGGAAGCACTGACGAAGCTGCTGAAGGCGGGGAAGGACCCCCGCCGCATTCTGGATGTGCTGCAACTCTCGGTCGCCCAGATCGTCCTGGAAACCCAGGATCCGGCGCTCTTCAACATGCCGCACCATTGCTACGAATATCAGAACACGCTTGCCTGGTTCTGGGACACATTCGACCATCCGCGGCGTCTGCGACTGCTATATGTCGCGGCGATGTTCGCCAATCGCGTGGCCTATCATCAGCAGGGCCTGGGTGAGGTCCATCCGATGTCGCTGCAAGTCCCGTCGGGCGCCGACTCACTCAGCGCCACGCAGCTTCTGGATCGGGTCGACACCGCGATCTGCGCATTGAATGGGGCCGATGCGATCGGCTGGACTCAAGCATATTGTGACAACGTGGCCGAGCGCGACCGTCTGGTTGAGCGGATCGCCTTGGCCGCGTGCAAGCTGGGCAACGACCCGCACAATCAGGAAATCGCTCAGTGCATGTTGATGGACTACGGAACCAATCGGCAGCCCGACCGCGATCGCCTGTTGCTCGCCGCCGCCTATCACACAGCCATGCACCGCAAATACGGCGACCCGCGGGAACCGTCCCGTCGCTTCGGCCAGGCCATGGGCTTGGCGGAACTGCAGTGAACCGGGGATCTCGGCATGACCCTTCCATCCCCGCCACTGGCCGGAAGTCGCTCTACCTCGCCTCACACGCCGGTGCGATCGTCGGTTGGCCAGTGCCTGATGCGCGCGCCCTGCTCCGCGACCTGATCGAGCACGCCACGCAGCGCCAGTTCGCCTACGCCCATCAATGGAAGCAGTGGGATCTGGTCATGTGGGACAATCGGGCCACCATGCACCGCGCCCGCCCATTCGATCCAAAGGAAGTCCGCGACATGCATCGCGCGACCGTCGGCTGCGAACGCTCGACGATGGCGGAGGCGGTCGGGGCGCTGCCCCGAACCCCGCCAAGGAGCGACGCTCCTTTGGAACCAATAATTGGATGGGTGGTCATGAGGGGGCGACCTCGCGCGTTGGCAGGTCCGAGTAGCCCCTCCTGACCACCCATCCATTAACGGGATCAGAGGGCCGCCGGCCCTTTGCGGGTTCGGGCAGAGCCCGATCTTGCTTATTCCGCGCTACGCGCTATCCATCGGCGAACGCAGCGGAGGAGACAGAGATGCGCGCCTGGGCCGTCATTGAAAGCGGACAACCCTTGAAAGAAATCGAGTTGCCGACGCCGGAGCCTAAGGGAACCGAGATCCTGCTCGAGGTCACGCATTGCGGCGTCTGCCACTCCGACCTGCACATCTGGGACGGTTACTATGATGTCGGCGGCGGCCAGAAAATGTCGCTGAAGGATCGTGGTGTCGTCCTCCCCCTCGCTATGGGCCACGAAATCGTTGCTCGCGTGGTGAAGCTTGGCCCGAATGCCACCGGGGTCAAACCTGGCGATCTGCGCATCGTCTTCCCCTGGCTGGGTTGCGGCAAATGCGAGCGGTGCCTGTCCGAAGACGACAACATGTGCACCGTTGCCGCCAAGAGCCTGGGCGTCTTCGCCAACGGCGGATACGGCACCCATGTCATCGCCCCGCATCCGAGGCATTTGGTCGATCCTGGCAGCATCGAGCCAGCGGTTGCCGCGACCTACGCGTGCTCCGGCATCACCGTCTATTCCGCGATCAAGAAAGCGATGCCGCTGAAGCCCACTCAGCCGATCGTGCTGGTTGGGGCAGGGGGCCTCGGCCTCAATGCGATTGCCATCCTGAGGGCGCTGAAGCACGAGAACATTATCACCGTCGACATCAGTGCCGAGAAGCGCGACGCCGCCATGAGGGCCGGCGCCACCAAGACTGTGGACGGTGGTGGCGAGAACGTTGCCAAGCGCATCATGGAGGCTGCCGGCGGTCCAATTTCCGCGATCATCGATCTGGTTAACGGCACCGCCACCGCCCGTTTTGCCTTCGGCGCCTTGGATAAGGGCGGCAAGCTTATCCAGGTCGGCCTCTTCGGCGGCGAATTGATGCTGCCGCTGCCGGTCATGGCGATGCGGGCGCTGACCGTGCAGGGTAGCTACGTCGGCAACCCCAAGGAACTGCGGGAACTGGTCGGGCTGGCGCAGTCCGGCGACTTGGAGGCGTTACCGGTTGCCACCATCCCGCAAAGCCAGGCGAACGAGGCCCTGAACCGCCTGCGCGATGGCAAGGTGACCGGCCGTTTGGTCCTGAAAGCCGAGGCTGCGTGATGAGCACCACCGATCTGCGCCGTTCGATCGTCCTGAAACGGCGCCCGCATGGCGAGCCGTCACCGGACGATTTCACGATCCGCGAAGATGCCATCCCGACCCCAGGACCGGATGAGGTCGTCACCCGCACCATCTGGCTGTCCATCGATCCGTATATGCGTGGCCGCCTGCGCGAGGAACAAACTTATGCGGTGGCCATCCAGATCGGCGAGGTCATAACCGGTGAAACGATCGGCGAGGTCGTTGCGTCCGCCAGCCTCGACTTTGAGCCGGGCGACATCGTTGTCGGCGCACGCGGCTGGCAGACACACTCGGTCAGCTCGGCGAAGCAACTGCACAAGATCCCCAAGACGAGCACACCGGGCGCGCCGCCGCTGTCCACCTATCTCGGCGTCCTCGGCATGCCCGGTGCAACGGCCTATGCGGGCGTCACGGAAATCTGCAAACCCAAACGCGGTGGGACGTTCGTCGTTTCGGCCGCATCGGGTGCGGTTGGATCGGTGGCTGGCCAGCTTGCCAGGCGGGCGGGGGCCCGGGTCGTTGGTATCGCCGGCGGGTCCGAGAAATGCCTATGGGTCCAGGATAGCCTGGGGTTCGACGACTGTGTTGATCACCGCGCCCTGGATTTGCGCCGGGAACTGCAGGCTGCTTGCCCGAACGGCATTGATTGCTACTTCGAAAACGTCGGCGGCGCCGTGCAGGCCGCGGTGTTCGATCTGCTAAATCCCTTCGCGCGTGTCGCGATGTGCGGCATGGTTTCGCAGTACAACGACAAGACCATGCCTGCCGGGCCGAATCTTGGGTTTGTAATTGGCAAGCGCGTGTTGATCCAAGGCTTCATCGTATCGGATCGGCCTGAGCGGCTGACCGAATGGCGGGCGATGGCGGAGCCTCTGGTCGCTGAGGGAACCCTGGCCTACCGGGAGGACGTGATCGATGGCCTGGAGAATGCCCCCGATGCGCTGACCGGCCTGCTAAGCGGCCGGAACTTCGGCAAGCTGCTGGTCAGGGTCGCCCCCGACCGCGGATAGCGTCCCACGGATAGCGTCCGTCCTTGCGGCAGTTGCCGTCCCACGAGGCGCTACAGGCGTTCCGCGTGCCCCGACCTGCCGGTCGGCAAGGTCTTCAACCGCTCCAGCACCCTTGGCACACCCTCGATCACCTCGAACAGCCGACGGCAGTCCGGGTCCGCAAAGCCCTGTTCGATCGCGTGGTCGATGGTAGCGACCAGAGGTCCGACGGATCCCGCCACATTGCACAAGATGATTGGCTTCTCATGCAACCCGAGTTGACGCCAGGTGATGACCTCAAAGGCCTCGTCGAATGTGCCGAGGCCGCCTGGCATGATCAGAAAGGCATCCGACTCCTCGTAGAGGCGCCGCTTCCGCGAATGCATCGTGTCAGTCACCACCATCTCAGTGACGCGCTCATGCGCCACTTCTGACTGTGTCAGGAACTCCGGGATTACACCCAGCACCGTTCCGCCAGCGTCGAGCACCGCATCGGCAACGACGCCCATGATGCCGATCCGGCCGCCGCCATAAACGAGGCGGACACCGGCCCGCCCAAGACCATCGCCCAGGAGTCGTCCGGCAGAGGCAAACATCGGGTTCAAACCGACGCGGGAGCCGCAGAACACGGCCAGGGAACGTATCGAACTCATGAAACCCTTTCTGTCTAAGCCCTTCCAGTCTGTCTGTTCGACGGCAAATCTGCTAGCGAATCATCGACGCGGTCTGGAATCACCGCTGCATTTTGTACCAATAGCAAAACGGGAAGGCCTGATCGCATGAAAAAACAATTCGCTATGAGTGCCGCGATTGTGCTTGCCGCGACCGGCGCCGGCCTTTCGGGTGCCAAGGCTGGTGGCGTCGATCCCATTGCCACGCGCCAGGCTCTGATGGCGCTGTAGGGCGGTGATTTCGCCTTGATCCGGGCGGTTGTCGCAGCCGCGCCTAAGGCGATTGCCAAAAGCGCCGCAGTCATTCCCACCCTGTTTCCAAAGGGCACCGAGACCGACGACGATTCCAAGGCCCTGCCGGAGATCTGGTCGGATTTCGCCGCCTTCCAGAAGAGGACCACGGCCCTCGGCGAAGCGGCAACCACGTTAGCCGCGGCAGTCAAGGCTGGCGACGCCGATGAAATCGCCGCCGACACCAAGCTATTGGGCGACCAGTGCGCCGGCTGCCACAAAGCATTCCGCGCGAAGTAGTGTTCGGTCCGCGCCAGACCCCGGAGTCAACACGCCCGTAGCCACGCGATCGACTCCAACTTCGCCCAACGTTTACTATCTTCGCCAATAATATCTGGCCAGCGTGGGCAGCCGGGGGGACAATAGCATCGCTTTTTCGCGGCCTCGGTTTCGTATTCGTTGCTTTGAGGATGAGTCTCGCCGTGCAACCCTTGATGGCGGAGGACATTATCAAAGGTGGCGTATATTGACCCGTTCTCCGCCCCGTTCGCTTCGGGCGGCGATGAGTTTCTGAAAGTCTTCAGCTATATTCTGACAAGGGTGAATGCCGATGGCGGCGCCTTAGGCAAAAAATTTGAGATCGTGCCGTTCGACGACAAACGACAACCTGCTGAGACGCTGATCGCTCTGAAGAATGTGACCGACCAGAAAAATCCCCTTTGTTATGCAATGCAGCGGATCGAACGTTGGTGCCGCGCTGGGTCGATGGTGTTTCCAAGTATTAACGCCCGTAACCCAGACAACCGCATTCTGTATTTGAACTGCGGCGAGTTGGCGACCGAGCGGACGAATGAAAGTGCGACTCCTGGCACTTCCGGTTCTCCGACAACGTGGAAATGCGCCGCCGCGCAAGTCAGGGCGCTGCGGAAAGATGTCACCAAAGTTTATCTTCTGAACCAGGACTACCTGTTTGGCCAGTCGGTATAGCATGATACCCGGAAATATTTGGCCGAGCTACGACCGGATGTCCAGATCGTCGGCGACGAACTCGTGCCTATCGGCAAAGTGCAGGACTTTTTTTACCGTACGTCGAAAAGATCGAAGCTTCTGGTGGGCAGTCGGTGCTCACCGGCAATACAACCGTGACCTGAGCTGGACTTTGGCCATTTTTGCTGACGCAGGCGTGCCGTTCGGCAGATCGCGGCGCCTGTAGAGAAGACATCGACGGATGTCGTTCCGACGATGCTGGGTTGAGTTGAATCTTCCGTGATTGAATCTAATGTGATGGCTG
>DASYBP010000139.1:0-6918 GCA_036500715.1 Rhodopila sp. | reverse complement strand
GCCTGGTCGCCTTCGACGCGCCGCTGGTGGTGACCAACCGCACCGGTCAGCGTCCCGCCGAGGCCGCGCTGAACCGTGACTTCCGCAGGTTCGAAGCCGGCGCGCACCCGGCCAACACCACCAAGCCGGAGTTCGCCGACGGGCCACGCGGGGCGCGGCTGGCCCGGGCGATGGGCCTGGACATGGACCCGCGCTCGTCGGCCGCGAAGCGCGCCATCGAGGTGTACCCGCATCCGGCGACCGTGGTGCTGTTCAAGCTGGCGCGGACCCTCAAGTACAAGGCCAAACCCGGCCGTGACGTCGCCCGGCTCAGGTCGGAGCTGGTGTTGCTGATGGACGGCATCGAAAAGCTCGCGCGCGCCGGGGTGCCGATGCGCGTGGCGAGCCATGACAGCTGGGCGGCACTGCGCCGTCAAGTGACCACGGCGCAACGCAAATGCGACCTGCGCCGCGCCGAAGATCCGGTCGATGCCGTGGTCTGCGCGTATGTCGCGTTGTACGCCCAGCGCTGCCCGGCCGGCGTCACGATCTACGGCGACTTCGCCACCGGATACATCGTGACGCCGTCGCTGCCTCCCGAGCCGGCCGGCCCTTAGCCCGGTCAGATCCGAACGGGTCGCTCGTCGATGGGTGCCAGCACGTCGATCAGGTCGACCACCGTCGTCATCGCCACGGTGCTGGGGTCTCGGCCCTCGACCAGGGCGGCAACCACCGAGCCGTCGACCGCGCAGATCAACGTGCACACCAGTTCGATGTGCACCGAGCGGCCCGACTTTTCGATGGCCTCGGCCACGGCCTCGGCGCGCTGGCGCAGGTTGCGGCGCATGGTTTCGCGCAATGCGGGCAGGCGCGTGCAGGCGATATGCCGCTCATATCGTGATATCAGCTGCTCGGCGAGCCCCGGACCGGACACGTCGCCCACCAGCAGATCAACGAGCACCTCGGCGGTGGTTTCGGGCCCGCGACGCCGCCGGGACAGGTCGTTAACGCGTGCCCGCAGCTGCGCGACCTCGATCATGCCGACGTGTTCGACGGCGCGAGCGATCAAATCATCGAGGGACGAGAAGTAGTACGTGGTCGACGCCAACGGCAGGCCGGCGCGTCTGGCGACCGCCCGGTGCCGCACGGCTTCGAACCCGCCTTCGGCAAGCAGCTCGGCGGCGGCGCTCACGAGCGCGTATCGTCGCCGTTCTCCTTTTGGAGTAACTGCTGCAGTCACGACTAGCCATCGTGCCAGAAAAGTGGTACTTCATTGCCATTTCGGCCAAACGGCCATGGCATGATGGCCCGCATGCCCGATTTGAGCCGCCGCACCCTGCTCGGCCTTGGTGCCGGCGCGGCCGTCGGCGCGGCCGGCGGATACGCCCTCGACCTTCTGTTGCAGCCCCGAACATCTCACGCCACGCCGGTGGCCACTGCAGTTTCCAAGACCGGGACCGAGGTGCCGTTGGCGCCTGCGCCAAGCGCGCCTCTCGAGCCGGCGCCGTCTGCGGCGGCTCAGCCCACGATGGTGACCGGCTCTTTCGTGTCCGCGGCGCGTGGTGGCGTGTCGACCAACTGGGCGATCGCGCGTCCGCCCGGGCAGACCAAGACGCTGCGACCGGTGATCGCGCTGCACGGTAAGGGCAGCGACGCGTCCACCGTGATGGCCGGCGGCGTCGAGCAGGGTCTGGCCCAGGCCGTCAACGCCGGGCTGCCGCCGTTCGCCGTGGTTGCCGTCGACGGCGGCGGCGGCTATTGGCATAAGAGGGCTTCCGGTGAGGACGCCGGGGCAATGGTGCTGAGCGAGCTGATCCCGATGCTGGACGGCCAGGGTCTGGATACCTCGCGGTTGGCTTTCCTGGGCTGGTCGATGGGCGGCTACGGCGCGTTGCTGCTCGGCGGTCGACTGGGACCCGCGCGCACCGCGGCGATCTGTGCGGTGAGCCCGGCGTTGTGGCTGTCCTCCGGCGCCGCCGCCCCCGGCGCGTTTGACGGGCCCGACGACTTTGCGGCGAACTCGGTGTTCGGAATGCCGGCCCTGGCGTCGATCCCGATCCGGGTGGATTGCGGCGACAGCGACCCGTTCTCCGGCGCGACGAAGCAGTTCATTGCGCAGCTACCCAACCCGCCCGCCGGTGGCTTTTCGCCCGGCGGACACAACGGCGAATTCTGGAGCTCGCAACTGCCGGCCGAGCTGACCTGGATGGCGCCGCTGCTGACGAGCTGACGCTTGCCGCAGCGTTACGCTCGCGGAGGTGACCACACCTTTCGGCTGGAACTTCCCCTACGCATGGCCGCGAAAGCCCACCCTGGCCGCAAACGTGGTGTGCACATCGCAGCCGCTCGCCGCCCAGGCCGGGCTACGCATGCTCGCCGACGGCGGCAACGCGGTGGACGCGGCCCTCGCCACGGCCATCACCCTCACGATCGTGGAACCGGTGTCCAACGGCATCGGCTCGGACGCTTTCGCCATCGTCTGGGACGGCGAGCGATTGCACGGACTGAACGCATCCGGGCGCTCACCCGCGGCCTGGACGCCAGAATACTTCGGCGGCAACGCTGTTCCCACGACCGGCTGGAATTCGGTGACCGTGCCCGGGGCCGTATCCGCATGGACCGAGCTGCACGCCAAGTTCGGCAAGCTTCCGTTCGAGAAACTTTTCGAGCCAGCGATCTCCTACGGCCGCAACGGTTTTCTGGTCTCGCCGACCGTCGCCGAGCAATGGGCGGCGCAGGTGCCGCTGTTCAAAAACCAGCCCGGTTTTGCCGAGGCGTTCATGCCTGACGGGCGGGCGCCGAAAGCCGGTGAGCTGTTTAGGTTTCCCGAACATGCCAGCACGCTCGAGCGGATCGCCGCAACGGGCGGTGAGGCGTTTTACCGCGGGGAGCTGGCCGCCGGACTCGCGGCGCACGCGTCGGCCAACGGCGGGGCCATGCTTGCCGCCGACCTCGCCGCGCACCGCGCCGACTGGGTCGGCACGATCGACGCCGGCTACCGTGGGTACACGGTGCATGAGATACCGCCCAACGGTCAGGGGATCGTGGCGCTCATCGCCCTGGGGATCCTCGAGCACTTCGAAATGTCCTCGTTGCCAGCCGATTCGGCCGACAGCGTGCATCTGCAGATCGAGGCCGTGAAGCTGGCGTTTGCCGATGCCCAGGCCTACGTCGCCGACGCGCACCACATGACGCAGGCTCCCGAGCGCCTGTTGGACAAGGGGTACCTGGAGCAGCGCGCGGCGTTGATCGATCGGAAGCGGGCGAAGCCGGCGTCCGCGGGCACACCGAGCGGCGGCACCGTCTATTTGACCGCGGCCGACGCCGCCGGGGTGATGGTGTCGATGATTCAGTCGAACTACATGGGATTCGGCTCCGGCGTGGTGGTACCGGGAACTGGGATTTCGTTGCAAAATCGGGGCGCGGATTTCGCTGCCGCCCAAGGCCATCCGAATCGGATCGGGCCCAACAAGCGTCCTTATCACACGATCATCCCGGGCTTTGTCACTAAGGACGGCGTTCCGGTGATGAGCTTCGGCGTGATGGGCGGCACGATGCAGCCACAGGGCCATGTGCAAGTGATGGTGCGCATCGCCGATCACGGGCAGAATCCGCAGGCCGCATGTGACGGCCCGCGCTTCCGCTGGGTGCAGGGCACTCAGATCAGCTGCGAAAAAGGCTTCCCGCCATCAACGCTCGACGAACTCCGACGACGCGGGCATGACCTGATCGCCGTGGACGACTACAACCAATTCGGCAGCTGCCAGGCGATCTGGCGCCTCGACGACGGGTATCTCGCCGTGAGCGATCCACGCCGCGACGGCCAGGCCGCGGGTTTCTAGTTCGAGCTGACGTGAATGTTCCGCAAGCGCCTTTTCAAGGTTGCAATTCTGAGTAGCCGAACGGTTATGTTTATGGACCCTAACATGGGGCCCAACCCGATATAGATTCGAAGGGAGTGTCTTCCGTGCAGTTCAAGGTTGCCGAACACATAGAAGCATCCGAGGGTGAAAATTGCGGCGGGGATGGAGAAAGCCATTAAAGATCCGCGATCAGCAATGATTTGCGACGCAAAATCTAACTCCGCCTTCGACATCGGTTCACCTTGGCGCAATTTACGTAGGACTTCCCTGGAGCCCCCGATTTCTTCGCTTAGCGGAGTAGGCGCGCGCCCCAGGAGCCGTTTAGCGTAAGCATAGAAACAAGTGGCGAACACCAATTCGGCCACGGCCGCGAGTATCGCCAGATAGCCAAATAGGCCCAACTTCGTTCACTCCTTTGTGGGACAAGACCTGTTTGTGTCGCCTCTCACCCGCGGAGTTGGCTTGGACGTGATGGGGATTCGGAAGCCACCGCGGGGTCTCCGTCCTCCCATAGCAGCAGTTGGCGGACCGCGGAACGCGGCCCGTACGGGCGAAGCATGGTGCTGGCCGGGCGGGGGCGTACGCGTTGTGGCCACCAGAACCAGCGGCCGAGAAGCGCGGCGACGGATGGCGTCATGAAGGATCGCACGATCAGGGTGTCAAACAGCAGCCCCAGGCCGATCGTGGTGCCGATCTGACCCAGTACCAATAAAGCGGCGAATACGAAGGAAGACATGGTGAAGGCGAACACCAGGCCGGCGGAGGTCACCACCGCCCCGGTGCCGGCCATGGCGCGGATAATGCCCGTCTTTAGGCCGGCGTGAATTTCCTCCCTGAACCGGGAGATGAGCAGCAAATTGTAGTCGGATCCCACCGCTAAAAGGATGATGACGGATAGCGCAAGGCAAATCCAGTATAACTTGATGCCGAAAATATCTTGCCAGACCAGCACGGAAAGCCCAAACGAGGCGCCCAGCGAAAGCGCCACCGTACCCACAATTACGATCGCGGCGACGAGGCTTCGGGTGATGATTAACATGATGATCAAAATCAGGCTCAGTGCGGCTATTCCGGCGATCATGAGGTCGTACTTGGCGCCATCAGCTATGTCCTTGTAGGTCGCCGCCGTGCCGGCGAGATAGATGTTGGAGTCCCCCAGGGGGGTGTTCTTTACGGCCTGCTTGGCCGCCTCCCTGATCGGGTCGATATGCGAGATGCCCTCGGGGGTCGCCGGATCACCTTCATGGGTGATGATCATGCGTGCCGCCTTGCCGTCGGGCGAGAGGAATTGTTTTAAACCCCTCTTGAGCTCGGGGTTGTCGAAAGCCTCCGGGGGTAGGTAGAACGAATCATCGTTTTTGGCGGCGTCATAGGCCTGTCCCAGGGCGGTCGCGGTGTCAGTGTTAGCTCGCGTCTGGGCGTTGATCCCGAAGTTCGTGGCATAGTTGGACAGCGTCAGCCCCAGGTTCTTCTCCTGGTCGGCGATCTGGGGCGGCAAAAGCGTTACCAATTTCTGCTGTCCCACATCCAATTTATCCAGACTCGCGGTGAGCTTTACAAACTGGTCGCTGAGCCGATCGATCCCGTCGATGGCGTCGAAGATGGATCTCAGCGCAAAGCAGGCTGGAATGTCGTAGCAATGCTTTTCCCAGTAGAAATAACTTCGAATCGGCCTGAAGAAGTCGTCGAAATTCGCGATCTCATCCCGCAGGTCATTGATGACGGCGATCGTGTCGTGGAAGCTTTGGGTCTCGTCGTGGGTGGAGGCGGCGAGGTCTTTCTGCAGGGCGTACTGCCGGTTCAAAACGCTGATGGTATCCCGCAGCACATCGGCCTGCTTCCGTATGTCCTCCGCGCGGTCTTTCTGGTATTGCAGGTTCTCGATGTTGCCGATGCTGCCCGCGCTGATCTGAAAAGCCAACGAGGTGTGCTCTATCGGCGTTCCCAACGGCCTGGTCATGGACTGGACCTGGGCGATGCCGGGCAGGTGGGCGATGGCTTTTGCCACCCTTTCCAGGTTGATCATGTCGGCCGGATTACGCATATCGTGATCGGTTTCGATCATCAGCAGTTCGGGATTCAACCGGGCCTGAGAAAAATGGCGCTCCGCGGCCGCATACCCGATATTGGCCGGGGCACTGGCCGGCATGTAGGCGCGAGCGTCGTAGCTCGTCTTGTACGCCGGCAGGGCAAGCAAACCTATGAGCGCGACGGCGATAGCCACCACCAGGATGGGCCCCGGCCAGCGGACAATGGCGGTGCCGATGCGCCGCCACCCCCGGGTCGCCATCTTGCGCTTGGGGTCGAAGAGCCCGAACAGACTGCCCACGGTAATCACGGCCGGGGCTAACGTGAGGGCGGCCGCCAGGGCGACGAGGATGCCCAATGCGGCGGGAATGCCTAGACTTTGGAAGTAATTCAGCCGGGTAAAGCGCAAACAAAACACCGCGCCGGCTACGGTCAGGCCCGAGCCCAAGACCACGTGGGCGGTCCCGCGATACATCGTGTAGAAGGCGGTTTCCCGATCCTCCCCGGCGTGCCGAGCCTCGTGATAGCGGCCGAGAAAGAATATCGCGTAGTCCGTGCCGGCGGCGATGACCAGCAGCGTGAGCAGATTCGTCGCATACGTCGACAAGCCGATCAACCCGACGCTTCCCAGAAAGGCGACAATCCCCCTGGCCGCGGCCATTTCGATAATGACCGTGAACAGCACGACGACCGAACTGACTACGGAGCGGTAGACCGAAAACAACATCAGCAAGATCACCACAATGGTGATCAATGTTGTCTTGAGGATGCCTTTGCTGCCCACCTCGAACTGGTCCGCGACCAGCGGCGCCGCGCCGGTCACATACGCCTTAACCCCGGGCGGTGCGGGCGTATGAGACACCAGATCGCGGATGGTGTCGACTGACTCGTTGGCCAACTGATCGCCCTGGTTACCAGCCAGATACACCTGAACGTAGGCGGCCTTGCCGTCCTTGCTTTGCGAGCCCGCCGCCGTCAACGGGTCCCCCCAGAAATCCTGGATGTGCTCCACATGCTTGGTGTCTTGCTGGAGCTTGCGGACCAGGGC